>JAACDH010000622.1 GCA_009936995.1 Rhodobacterales bacterium | reverse complement strand
GTGCCCGTCGTAGTGGAGGCGGAATCTTCGCCGTCTTTTTCGCCGCCACATGCGGACAGCGCGAGAAGCGCGCCGAGCACAGCGATCTGATTGAGTCTAACCATAGAGAATCTCCTAGTGGGCGTGCGTCAAACGGAAGGCAGACCATTCCCTTTGCTTTTCGGCCGAAGTCTACCATTAATTATTGCGAATGACGACAGCCCAATCCGGGATGTACTTAGAGTGGGCCTTCTTGGGCGTTCTTTGCGATGGCGCCCGAGCCCAAGCCGCCCCCAAATGAACGCCAGACCCCCGCATGGGTCCGTCGCCTCAACTCCAGCGTCCCCGTCGGAACAACAAGCTGACCTGCAAAGCTGAATACACCGAGGCGGGTCACGGCTGGGACAGGCAGCACGCTCGACGTTCCGCGGAAACCGACTTAGACCGCGCGCCAACGGGAACACCCCGAGGGAGCCACCCATGCTGGACTGGGACATCATCGATCACGAGCACGTGCCCAACGACAACGGCACCGTCTACTTGGTCGAGGCCGATGGCAAGTACGCCATTCACGTCAACGGCTACGAGCTGATGGGCGACGGGCTGCATGGCTCCGAAGACGCCTTAGCCGACCTGGCCTGCGACCTGCTACCCAACCTCGACCAAGCGCGTGTTTTGGTCGGCGGATTAGGCGTGGGCTTCACCTTGGCCGCCGTTTTGCGTCGTCTGGGGCCAAACGGTCAGGCCACCGTGGCCGAGCTGCTACCCGCCGTGGTTCGCTGGAACCGGGAGTATATGGGGGTCAACTGCGACTTCCCTTTGGCCGACAAGCGCGCGTCGGTGCACATGGGCGACGTCTGCGATCTGGTCCGCGAACCGCCGGCGCTGTGGAGCGCCATTCTGCTCGACGTCGACAACGGCCCCGACGCGCTCACCCGGCCCCGCAACGGCTGGCTGTACACCGACGAGGGTATCCAGATGGCCTACGACGCCCTCGAGCCACGGGGTGTGCTGGGCATCTGGTCGGCCTACGACGACGACCAACTCTACAGTCAGCTGAAGAACGCCGGCTTCCAGCCCGACAGCGTGGAGTGGATCGAAGAGGGTCGGCCGACGCCCTGCGGCACGGGGCTGCAGTTCCTGTGGATTGGGCAGAAGCGGTAAGGCGCTCCTTGCGTGCCCTTGGCGAAACGCCGTCGCAAGTCTGCGAGGGCCCCCTTAGCAAAGATGGCGCTTCGCTAGGCGAGTCGGCGTTTGCGTGCGCTCCCGTGCTTGGCCCGGGTTCTTCTTTGCGACAGAAACCCGTGAATACAACGGTGCTATGCTATGTGTATGCGCCTCTTTCGCGCACTATCCAGGTCCCATGCCATGTTGTGTCTCCTCCTCGCGTTGCTCAGCAGCCCCGTTCAAGCGTCGGATTGGCCGTCACTTTCCGAGCCTCCGCCGTCCGAAAAGCTCGGGGCCAATGACGCCGCGGTGGTCATCGGCATTGGCGACTACTACAACGTGCAAGACATCCCCGGCGCCGTGGACAATGCCAACGACTGGTACAAGTGGCTGGTAAAAACCCGTGGCATCTCCATGTCGAATGTACACATTATCCGCGACGCCGAAGCCACGCGTGAGCAGCTTCTGGACGAGGCCGCTTGGGTATCGGGTCGTGTCAAGGCTGGCGGCACCCTCTGGTATGTGTTCATCGGTCACGGTGCGCCCAACGCTTCGGGCGTGGACGGCTTGTTGGTGGGTTCCGACGCGCAACAGACGGCCAAGGGGCTGTACGTCCGCAGCGTGGCCCAGTCCGAGATTTTGGCCGAGCTAGAGAAGGGCAAGCAGTCCGAGACCATGCTGGTGGTCGACGCCTGCTTCTCTGGGCAGGGCGGCGGTGGTGCGCTTGTCGAGGGTCTTCAGCCGATGATACCGACCGCTGCGTTGAAGTCGGCTGCGGTGACCATCTTAACAGCGGGTCGCTCTAACGAGTTCGCGGGCCCCCTTCCTGGCGGGGACCGCCCCGCGTTCAGCTACCTGGTGTTGGGTGCGCTTCGGGGCTGGGGCGACGAGAATGGCGATGGACAGGTGACAGCGTCCGAGGCTGTGAGCTACGCCGAGGGCGCGCTTTCTGGCATGTTGACGACGCGCAGCCAGACGCCTCAGATTTCGGGTCCAGCGATGTCCTCTCAACTATCGAAGGGGCGGGAGTCCGGTCCCGACCTGTTCGCGATGGTGTCTGAGGGTACGCTCTCGCCCGCGTCGGGTGCGCTTCGTCAGCCTGGCAATGATGACGACATTCTGGGCGACGTGGCGGCGATTACGGCGCAGCTGAAGGCGACCAGGGAGCTAGAGGCGAAGCTCGCCACCGCGCGGGAGACGGCTTTGAGCGCCGGGGCATCGGCGCTTCAAACCAAGGCGACGTCTACCTGGTCGGCGTTGTCTGAGCTACGGGGTCTTGGCGGGGATGTGGCGAAGTCGAAGGTGGAAGCGTTCATCGCCAAATATACTTATTCGAGCGTAGAATACACCGATGCCGTAGGCACGCATGAACGCGCGGTGTCGATTGCTGAAGTGGCGCAAGCTCGGGCGTGGCTACAAGCGGATCGACAATCGGTGATGATTGCCGCCGTCGACGAACCGCGAGCCACGTCTGGTGTCAACGAGTGGACCTCCCCGACCCTTGGCACGAAGTTCGTGCGCATCGGCGCTGGCAGATTCACGATGGGTTCGCCAAGCAACGAAGCCGACCGCCGCGATGACGAGGTGCAACACCAGGTGACGCTGAGCTCTGCCTACTACTTGATGGCGCATGAGGTGACCCAGGGCGAGTGGCAACGGGTGATGGGTAGCAATCCTTCGCATTTCAGCGGGTGCGCCGACTGCCCCGTCGAGAAGGTCTCCTGGGATGACGCGGTTGCGTATGCCCGCAAGCTGAGCGACCTGGATGGGCTCACCGGCGGGGCCCGATATCGGCTGCCTACGGAGGCCGAGTGGGAGTACGCGGCGCGTGGCGGTGAGTCGTTTGTGTACGCGGGTTCCAACGAGTCGACTTCGGTGGCGTGGGCCGGTGCCAACGCGGGTTACAAGACGCACCCGGTGTGTGGGCTCGCGCGCAATGGCTATGGGCTGTGCGACATGAGTGGCAACGTGTATGAGTGGGTGTCGGATTACTACGGTGCCTACCCCAACCGCTCAGCGACCGATCCAGCAGGTGCTAGCAATGCCTCCAGCCGGGTCAATCGTGGCGGCTCCTGGAACGGCTACCCGCGCAACTCGCGCGTGGCCTATCGCAGCAGGGGCGCGCCGTCCTACCGGAACTTCCTCGTGGGGTTTCGCCTCGCCAGGTCCGAATAACCCTCAGCCCTTTGTCCCTTAACACTCAGCAAACACTGAGCTTCGCTTTGGCACGGGTCGTTTCATTGTGCGCCGCGCGCCGCAGGTCTGTAGGTCCGCCAAGCGGAGCGCAAGGACCGGAAGACCGGAGGCGC
>JAACDH010000621.1 GCA_009936995.1 Rhodobacterales bacterium | reverse complement strand
CTGGCGCTTCAGGGCGAAGAAGCCATCGATTGGGCGCGCCGAGTAGGTGATCGGCTGTTGCTGCCCGTGGTCACCAAGGCCGATGAGATCGTAGCCGTGGTCGACAGTCTCAACCAGGGTCAAGAAGCTAAGGTGCTGCTGGCCGGCGATGGCGATCCTCGAAGCGCATGGTCCAAGGCTTGGACTCAGACAGACGATCTACAGGCAGCCGTCGCCCATTTTCTCGCAACTGGGACGGGTGCATTGGCTCCTGGTGTCCGCATCGACTCCGACGGAGTGGTGCACCTGGGCGACCCCGCAGCTGCGGTAGATGCGCTGGCTATTCGCGACAAAATTACCGACCTCCAGCTCCAGATCGACGAGGACTCTAAGGCGCTCGGTGGCTGCAGAGATCGGATCTCATCTGGTCGGGGGTCCATGGAGCGCAGATTTGGTGCACCTCATGCCCAGAACGCTCGGCGAGCGGTTCAAGAGCGGTCGGGGCAGCGTCGGGGATTACTTAAGTCGGAGCATGACGCCAACCAACATCAGCTTCAGCGCCAGGCTGAGGAGGCGATTAGCGAGGCGCGGGCGCTGCATCGAAAGTATGCAGACCAACGGGTCAACAAGGTGCGCCAACGACTGAGCGTGGTTGAGGAACAAGCAAAGATCGTACTCGATCAGGTTCGCCGGACCCTTGCTAGAGCAGCGCGAGCGGTCACTGAGGTGCGTGCTCTGGCGCGTGAGAAGGGCGACACGAGGATGCTCGAGCTTCGAGATGTGCTCAACGAGCGGCGCGGTGCACATGTAGACGCCCAAAACGCGACGTCGCTGCGGCAGCGCGAGCGAGACCAAGCTCAGGGTCGCGTGTCGGATGCGCGGTTGACGGTGTCAAAGGCGCAGTCCAATGCCGCACTTGGGAAAGCGGCCGTCGAAGATGTGCAAAAAGCCACACTCCGGGCATGTGCAATCGTCACCGGGGTCGAGCAGGTGCAACGTAAAAAGTCTGCAGAAGTTAAGGTTCTGGTTGAAGAGATGGCGGTTGCGGACGCGGCTCTAGCCGAGACCGAGCGTGCTGTGACGGTCCAGAGGACGTCGTTGGCAGCGGCAGAGAACGAGGAACGTCAGGCCGCGCAAGAGGCGTCTGCTGCGGGTGCCATGGCCAACGCGCGTCAAGAACGTTTACGTAGCGCAACACAGCAGGTGGCCCAGGCGAGGGGGCGCGCTGCCGAGGCCGTGCAGCGGAGAGACCGCGCGCTAGCTCAGGCCGGGGAGCTACACGCGGATTCGAGACAAGCCGCCGCCGACCGAGTGAGGGCCGAGGTGGACTTGGCCGACGTGACCGACGTCCGAGCCAAGAGCTGGGACCGGCTTCAGCGGGAGCGTGAGCGCGCCACCAAGCTTCGAGAGGGCCTTAAGGTTGCGGAGACCACACTCCGAGAGCTCCAGCGTGCCGCAGAGACCTTTACCGTCGACATCGCCAAACAAGAGGAATTCGCACAGAAAGTACGGGTCGATCTGGAGGTGCTGCGGCGTCGAATGGAAGAGCGCTACCAGGTCTCTCTGTCCGGTCTGCTCGATCGCGTACACGCGGGTAGCGTCGTCTTGAACCCTGACGAAGCGGTTGCGAAGTCCTTCGAGGCCAATGGGATCGTGGTCGAGGCGGTCGAGGCGGTCGCGCTCACTTGGAACATGCTCGACGATGCCGACCGAGTCGCCGATGTGGTCGAATCGAACGCCGAGCACCGAAAACACCTCGCGTCGCTCGGGGAAGTCAACTTGGGCGCGCTCGAGGAGTACGCTGATTTGGGAACGCGATTCGAGGAGCTCTCCAGTCAGCGGGCCGATCTAGAGGCCTCTGTTGCCGATATTCGACGTGCGATAGCCAAGATGAACAAGACCTGTCGTCAGCGTTTCCGAGATGCTTTTGACCGGGTGAACGAGCACTTCAATCAGGTCTATCCGCGTCTGGTTGGTGGTGGTTCTGCTCGTTTGGCGCTCACGGATGAAGAAGATTTACTTCAAACGGGCGTCGAGATTTTCGTTCAGCCTCCTGGAAAACGGCTGCAGATTCTGTCGCTTCTATCGGGTGGCGAGAAGGCGATGACGGCGATTGCCCTACTGATTTCGCTGTTCAAGGTCAAGCCTTCTCCGTTCTGTGTCTTAGACGAGGTGGACGCGCCATTGGACGAGGCCAACGGTGCGCGTTTCAACGACATCATTAAAGAGATGTCCTCGTTGACTCAGTTCATCGTGATCACGCACAACCGGAAGACCATGGAAGTGGCCGATACGTTGTACGGCGTGACCATGGCTAAGCCTGGGGTGTCTCGTCTGGTATCGGTGAACCTCTGAGCCAGAACGGCTAAGAGACAGGCGGAGGAACCATGGCCAATCAGCCTGTGCCCGTTCCAGAGCAACCGGAAGCCCACGTCGACGACCCGAAGCCGCCCGCAGAAGACGCGGTTGAGCGCTCTACTGGGGTTCCCGTCGATGAGGTGGCTATTCCTGTGGCCAGTGACGTTGATCCGCAAGCGAACGCCACCGAGGACGCTCCCACGGTGACTGCTTCCAAGGCAGACCCCACCGCCGACGAGGCTGCTCCGGATGCCCATGTAGAGGTTCCAAGTGGGCCGGTGGCCGATTCTGGGGCACCGGTTGCCCAATGGGTCGGTGCTGGACTGCTGGCGGTTATCCTAGCCGGTGCCGTTCTCGCGGTGTTGCGTAAGAGCGCACCACAGCTCGCTCTCCCGTCGACGATGGGATCGCCGCAGCCCGTTGAGGACACGCCAGCGCCCATCTCCGACAGCGGCCTGGTCTCCCGGTTTCGAGAGGCTCTGACCCGCACGGGTGCGGCCTTACGCGACCAATTTGACGGGCTGTTCGGGCGTCCCATCGACGAACAGCTGTTCGAGGATCTCGAGGAAGTGTTGTTGGTTGCCGACGTCGGTATGCCCACCGCCAATCGGATCATCGAGAAGGTGAGGGCGGCGGCCTCCGACCCCGATCCGCAGCCAGAGGTGTTGCGGGAAGCCATGCGTTCCGAGATGAGGAGCATCCTCGATGGCGTGCATGCGCCGCTCCTTCCGCATTCGTGTAAACCGTGGGTTGTGCTGGTTGTAGGAGTAAATGGCAGCGGTAAGACCACTACAATCGGAAAACTAGCTGCTCGGTATAGGGCCGAGGGCAAGTCCGTCTTGGTGGCGGCTGGCGACACCTACCGTGCTGCCGCCACGGAACAACTGGCGGTGTGGGCGGAGCGATCCGGCGCAGAGATCGTCAAGGGCAAGGATGGATCGGATCCTGGTGCGGTGGTCTACGACGCGCTCACTGCGGCCAAGGCTCGTGATCACGATGTGGTGTTGGTCGATACCGCGGGTCGACTGCAGACGGCCAAGCCACTCATGGACCAACTCGCCAAGATCCGCAGGGTGATCGGCAAGGTGGTCCCCACCGCTCCTCACGAGACGCTCTTGGTGGTCGATGGGACGATCGGTCAAAACGCAATGTCCCAGGCCAAGCTGTTCAATGAGGCAACTCCACTCTCTGGCGTGGTGATCACCAAGCTCGACGGAACGGCGAAGGGCGGCATGATTCTAGCGCTCGCCTCCGAGATGAGACTATCGGTGAAGCTGGTTGGCGTGGGCGAGCAGATCGACGATCTTCGCGACTTCGATTCGGATGTGTTCATCGATGCAGTGAGCTGATTTTCACCTTTTTGGAGCTCGACGGGATAGAATCGTGCCCGGAGGAAGGGCATGAAGGTCCAGATCACAATTCGCGGCCGCACTTACACGGTGCGCAGCGACGATACCGGCGAGGATTTACCGGCCATTGCCCGATACGTTGACGGCAAGATGGGCGAAATTACGAATCGTTCGCCCAGACTCGACGATTACACGGTCGCCATGCTCGCCGCGATGAACATCGCGTCCGAGTTCGATAAGTTCCGCCGCGACGTCGACGAGGAGCTCAAGGGCATTGGGCACGAGCTTGCTTCAACGACTGTTTTGCTCGAAGCAGCCACTCCTGGCGCCGTCGAAGCTGGATGAACATCGTGCAGCGATGGCTTGACCGCGCCGCACGAATCGACGTGACCACGATCAATCGCTTGGTCTCCCTGCCGTTATTTTTGGGTACGCGCGTTGTCATCGGTCTGTCCCTCTGGCTTGAGCCCGCCTCCCAGGGGCACGCCACACACCTACAGCTTGGGCTGCACCCCTGCTCCTTCCTGACGTGGACCGGGTACGCGTGTCCGATGTGCGGTGCGACTACGAGCTTCGCGTTGATGGCTCATCTGCGGCCGATCGCCGCGTTCTTGAATCAGCCCTTCGCGAGTTTCCTCTTTCTGTCTACTGCCTCTGTGTTCGGCGTGAGCTTCGCCGAGCTTGTTCAACCTCGTCTGCGATGGAGTCGCTTGATCGACTGGCTCGAGCCTATTGAGGGCAGGGTTGCGGCCGCCTTCCTTCTGTTCATGGCCGTCGCCTGGGTCTACAAGATCAGCCTGATGAAGGCTTGGATCGCATTGCCATAGCGACGCTCCGCGGCGGCTTCACGAGGGGAGGAGAGATCGTGTTCCGAAAACGGTCTTCCCATCGCTTGACGGGCCCGAGAGGCTACCCTATAAGGGGCGGGCTGAACGGAGGGGTTGTCCTCTCTCGAAAAGCAGATGATGCCCACGGGCACGTCACCATCGCCATCCTAAAAAGATGTCGACGGGCCCCCCCGACCCGTTATACGGCGGGGGCTTCAGAGCGGGG
>JAACDH010000620.1 GCA_009936995.1 Rhodobacterales bacterium | reverse complement strand
TCTCCACTTCGGCCAGCGACGGGAGAGCCAAATGCAGAATCGACGGTCTTCACGGCGGAAGCGTGGCGGGCCCCCTCGCCGTTGGAGAACCTCCAGCTGGTGACGCAGCGCTGCGATTTCCAGCAGCAGGCCGCTTCGGTTGGCAACCGTGAGCCGCAGAGAGGCCAAGAATGTGAGCAGATCCGTGAGTATTTCGCCGTCTTACTCGCCGCGAAAGTCAGTGCACACGATCGACTTATAAACTTGCGGATGAAATAATGACGGAGCACGGGCGTCGGTGCCCAGGATAGCTCAGTCCTCCGCGTCGACCTCTGGCACACCGTCTGGGTACATGAAGCCGTGCGCGTCGAAGATCTGTTTGGCCTCGCTGGCCCGGTGTTGGATGCGCTCTCGTAGCTCCGGGGACAGCTCGCCCTCCGGCACAAGGCCGATTGACAAGGCGTGACCGTCCACCCCACCGCTGGCGGTCCAGATGGTATCGCCGCCACCAATAAGGCCGGGGTAGGTTTCCCGAACTTCGTCGTGGGCCGCTCCCTTCTCCTCGAAGTGTGTACCGCGCCAGGCGAGCACAGCCACACAGGGGTATTCTCCGCAGTCGATGCCCAAAACAGTGCCATCGTGGGCCAGGGCGATGTCTTCTAGGACGGCTTCGATGCTGGCTTCGTCAAAGCCCTCAGGTAGATCGGTGGGCCACTCTAGGGGCTTGCCGGTGGCGAGCTCTTCTTGTGCTTGGGCGATGGCGAGGGCCTGCCGTTTCTCCTGGAGCGTGTTTTGCAGCGCACGAAGTTGGTGAAAGGCGGTGATCTCTGTAGGGCAGTCCTGACGGGGCAGCACCTTCGCGGGTCCGTCTGGCGCGACCTCTGGCGTCTGAATGGGCTCAGCGGCAACGGGCCAAAGGCTCACGGCCAGGAAGCTCACGATTCCAGCGGCGCAGAAGCTGGTGATGGGCAGGAGGAGCTTCATGGTGCTTCCTCACGGAGGCGCTCGAAGGTCTCTTCCGAGAACCGTTCGCCGCGAAACGACGCGCGTTTGCTTTGGATGTCCGAATCGTCTGGGCCTCGGATGGCAAACACGGAGACATAGTCCCCGTCAATCTCGGTGGTGGTCGACCACACAAGCTCGGGGTCGAGGTAGCCATGGTCGTTGAGGCCCTCGTACAGATCATCCATCGCGGTTCCGGCGATGCCGCTCATGCCATCGTCTTTGGGCAGCGCCACGGCCACGATGCAGGGATACTCATCGCACTCCATCTCCAGCACGTCGCCACCTACATTGGAGAGAGCGGTCTGCAGGTTCTTCTTGAGGGTGTCGGGGCTTTGGAGTGGATCGGGGGAATCGGGCCAGGGGGTCTCTATGCCCTCGCGGGCCACGCGACGGTGTTCGTTGATTGTGAGCTGCAACGCCACGCCCTTGAGCTCGAGCGTGAGCCGCTCCTCTTCCTTGTCCCACACCTGCTGCCGATCGGGACAGTCCATGGGTAGGGGCCTTTCGAGCACCACTTCGATGGCGGCTGGCGGTAGCAGACCCTGGTCCGACGAGTCGGCGGGTGCCGGCAATGCCCAAGCAATAACTGAGCCTAGGGCGGCGCCGGCGAGGGCGGGTGCAAAAACACCAAATGCGGGAGAGTCCATGGTCAAGCCTACATCCTGACGTCGTGCCGCCGGTGCGTTTCCGAGGACAAGAAGCATTAGAGCGCCTCCCAAGACCGTATACAGGCTCGGGAGCGTTTGGGGAGCGCAAGTGGGACTTGGGCGCCCGCGGCGCTAACGCCGGCCGCGAGGCCTGTATTGCGAAAGCGCAGTTTGCTCGTTCAGCCTGCCAGGCAACCCCGTGGCGTCACCGGGTGCAGACGCAGACCGGCGCACCAACCCAGCGCTAACGAAGCGGCTCAGGTGGAAGCAAGTCGGGCATCCTGCAGCAAAGCAGTCGTTGACGGGTGTGAGCCAAGCCAATCTAAGACGTCTGACCAGCCCCTCTCGGTTGCGACGGACCTCGCGTCAAGAAGTCGCTTCTCGTCGCGGAAACGAGCTCCATGGGCATGGAGTACACCGAGGATTTCCGCACGGCCGCGGGTCGCGGCCTCATACATCGGCCTACAGAATCCGTGGTGGCCACTTGGGTCCGCACCGTGGGAGAGGAGCAACTTCACGACGTGGATGTGACCTTGTTGGACTGCGTACTCAAGTGCTGTTGGTCCACTGGAGAAGTATGATTCGCCGGAACCGGACTGATTGTCCATACACTGTTCTTTTTCAGCTTCGATATCGGCCCCCGCATTCAGGAGGAGTTCGACGATCGCCGTCTGGCCGTCTCCTGAAGCCTTGGTTAGCACTGGAAAACCCCATTGAACTCGCGTACTGGTAGGGGCGCCAGCCTTAAGCGCAGCCGAAGCTGCTTCGAAATCGTTGCCTTCAACGGCTGCGCGCAGTTGTGCAGTAGGCGTCGTTTGACTCTTATCTGCCATCGTCCCCTCTCAACCCCATTTAGCACCCGCCATCCCTGTGGCCTCGTATACGCTGCGAGTGGGGTTCGTCTTCCCAACGCAGCTCGTGCAGTATACCCTCCTTCATCTAGCCCTAGCCAACGAGTTGGACCGCTCACCGAGGTATTATGGCAACGCTCGACACTGTTTTCTTTTGGAACGCAGACGATGCCTATCCCAACCACCTGACGACACGAGACCAGTGGTTCTCAATCGGTTGGGCATACGACGTATGCACGCATCGCTATATCCACTTCGCCATCGACCGAAAAGATCAGAGAGCGACCTCAAGTCGAGCCTTGGTCCGTTCAGATTTTGAACGGGAGGTCTTGCCCACCGCAGAGACGCTACTGCGACAGTGGTTTTTCAGTTTCCAGGTTCATCGAGCCGACCCCAACACATGGATTCGACAGGACGGCCTCCTGCTTCTCTATCCTAAGTTTGTGGAGACAGACGACCGACTCCCCGGGCTCGGACGATTCGCCCATCGCGCGACAGAGGTCCCACTGGCCGATGCTCCTCCTGACGTACAAGCTTGGTGGGCCACCCTAGGGCGCCCGTGAGAGGCGTTGGTGCACCGTGAAATCTGGAGTCTCCAAGCGAGGAGGAAAGCGACTCCCCGGGACGAAGAAAACGGAGCCGAGAGAACGGCTGTGCAAGACACCCGCGAAGGGAAAGTCCCGATGGCACGCATGGGCGATTCCGGACCGGCCGAGGTCTGCTCTGACGCGTTTTTGAGATTGATGAACTCGCCTGCCCAAGAGTAGGCCACGAGCCCACCCACCACACGAAGGAGCAAGATGCGCTTTCGGCAGGCTAGCCTGGCGGCCAGTCGTGGCGCCGATGGCGCCCGA
>JAACDH010000619.1 GCA_009936995.1 Rhodobacterales bacterium | reverse complement strand
CATCGAGCCCAGCCGGAAGTGCGTCGAGGTTGGCCTCTTTCGCAGCCAACGCATCGGTGAGCCAGCGTTGAGCGGCCTCTTCGCTGCGGCCGAGCTTGGTGAGCAGCTCGACGCTCTTGTGCGGCATCACGCCTCGCAACAGCACGCCCACGAAGAAACAGACCTCGAGCACGTGGCGCATGACCGTCGCCAGACGCTCGGTGTCGCCGGCCTTGTTCAGGGCCCAGGGCTGCTGGCTGTCGATGTACTTGTTGCCAGCGCGGACCAGATCCCACAGGGCGTCGAGCGCCTTGTTGAACTGTAGCCCTTCCATCTGGTTGTCGAAAGCCAACAACGACTGGGTGGCCTGCGCGCGGAGCGCGAGATCGGCGTCGTTCAGCGGACCATGCTGGGGCACCTTGGCGCCGAGCCAGTTCGTGGTCATCGACAGGCCACGGTGGGCCATATTGCCCAAATCATTGGCCAAATCTGCATTGTAGCGGGTGAGGAAGCCATCGTAGCTGAAGCCGCCATCGGCGCCGAAGCTGATCTCCCGCAGAAAGAAGTAGCGGGCAGCGTCTACGCCGAAGCACTCAGACAGCAGGCCAACATCGATGGTATTGCCCAAGGACTTACTCATCTTCTGGCCATCAACCGTCCACCAGCCGTGTGCGTAGAAGTGCTTGGGAAGAGGCACTTCGAGGGCCATCAATAGGGTGGACCAGTACACCGCGTGGGTGGTGAGGATGTCTTTGCCCAGCAGATGGAAATCGACCGGCCAGTACTTGAGGTAGCTGTCGTCGCCGTCGGGGTGGTAGCCGGTGCCGGTGAGGTAGTTGAGTAGGGCGTCGAACCACACATAGGTGACGTACTCCTCGTCGAAGGGGAGCGGGATTCCCCAGCTCATGCGTGACTTGGGACGGCTGATGCACAGGTCGTTCAGATCGCGACGGAGGAAACCCAAGACTTCGTTCTGACGCGACACGGGCTGGATGAAGCCCGGGTTGTCGCTGATGTGCTGAATCAGCCGCGCTTGGTACTGTCCCATCTTGAAAAAGTAGTTGGTCTCAGTGATCTCTTCGACCGCTTGGCCGGTGTCGGGGCACTTTCCATCGACCAGGTCTTTCTCGGTCCAGAAACGCTCGGCCGCGGTGCTATACCAGCCGGTGTACGTGTCCTGGTAGATGAGGTCTTGCTTCCACAGCTTGTTCAGCGCCGCCTTGACCACCGATTGGTGGTCATCATCGGTGGTGCGAATGAAGCGGTCGTAGGTGATGTCGAGGTTGGCCATCATCTGCTTCCAGACGACAACGAGATCGTCGCAGTGGGCCTGAGGCGTGAGCCCGCGCGCCTCGGCCGCCTTGAGCACTTTTTGACCGTGCTCGTCGACGCCCGTAAGGAACCGAACCTCTAGGCCTTTGGAGCGTTGGTACCTACTCACAGCGTCGGCGGCGATCGTGGTGTACGCATGCCCAATATGGGGAGCGCCGTTCACATAATAGATGGGGGTCGTGATGTAGAAAGACACGGGTACCTCGGGTAGAACGTCCACCCCTATCCCTCGTTCCCACATCGTCAACATTGCCGTGGGGGATGGCTGGGTTAGCAGGTCCAGCAACACATTTGCGGAGGCAGCGTGGACGGCGAACGGATCCGAGCGCTCGGCTTCAGTCAGACAGAGTTCAACCCCCACGATCCCGGCCGTCTGTGCCGAGGTCGCGAACGTTGGATCACCCCTTGGGACCTGGACGAAGGCGAAGAGCCTCCAGTACTGCATCGACTGACCATCACCGGGGCACACTTCGAGAACGACTCAGCGCGCAACGCGATGCGCGGGATCAACCACGCCGGCTTCGAGACGGCTCAGGTCATCAACAAGCTCTTCCCGCGCAAAAAACTGCTCGCATTTATGGAAGACGGCCATCCAGCCGACATCCCCGAGCTGGCCGAGGGCGTCGAGCTGTACGACGGCCATCGCGCCGGCGGATTGTCCACGGTCCCCTGCGTGCGCTGGCACCAGACCGTCAGCGGCATCAAGCAGCTCCAACATCTCCTCAACGACCCCATGAAGGATCGCGTCCGAGGATTCGCGGTGCTGCCCAGCGACCGGTCGGTCGAGGAGCTGGCCGACCTGCTCTACCCGTTGGTCAGCCTGTCCACCCTCGACAGCCCACCGGCAAGGTTCCAGCCCGCCGTCCTCGACGAGGTGCTCAACCACGTCGACACCCTCATCCTGCTGCACCGCGACAAGCAGGGCCCTGCGCTCGGCGTCTACTCTCGTAAGCCCTTCGACGGGTCTGCCAAGCTCCAAGCCCTGGCCGACTCCAAGACCACCCTGCTGGTGCCCTTCGCCATTCCGCCCATGCTGGCCCGCTGGGACCGCGCCCTGTGGGAGATGCGTCAGAAGTGGGAAGTCGACCACGAAGAGCCCTTCCCGGTTCCACAGGCCTCCGATCCCAGCGCCTGGGACCCCCGTCGCCGCGACCGCCGCCGGCGCAAGAACAAGCCCCTCGAAGACGAGACTCTGGCCGCTGAAGAACCTCCGAGCACTCGCCTCACCTCGCCCGCCGACGAGTCGATGATCGACTTCGACGACGTGCTGCTGGTCAGCTCGGGTCCTGCACACGAAGAGTAGCAGGCAGCTGCCCGCAACCGCCTACTTGATGAGGCTTAGCTTACCGGGCTCTTGGTCTGGAAGCTTAGCGGTACCTTTAATTTGGATGCCGCCCACCGTCCCATAGAAGGAGGCGCCGCCGCCACCGATTTTGGCGAAGCTGATGCTCTTATCAATCTTGACTTTACCGAGGATCGAGAAGCTGTTGTACACCCCCGGCGTGTCCATCAAACGCACCGTTCCAGAGAAGCTGCCGCCGTTCTGGCTATCGACGACCAGCTCGATGCTCTTTCCAGCCGCGACGCCCGACCAACCCCCCTTCACGGACGGGTAAGTGCCTTCTTCAGGTGCTGGCGCGGGGGCTGGAGCAGCGACGGGGGCTGGAGCAGCGACGGGGGCTGGAGCAGCCACCGGAGCCGGGGCTGGAACAGGGGCAGGCGCTGAACTGGGTACAGGGCTGGGTTTGGGAGCCGGCGCCGGACCATCCCCAGCGTTGGTTCCCACGGAAGCATCTGCCACTTCAGAGCCATCGGATGCTTCTGTGCCGTCGGCTACTTCTGTGCCGTCGGCTACCTCTGTGCCGTCGGCTACCTCTGTGCCGTCGGCTACCTCTGTGCCGTCGGCTACCTCTGTGCCGTCGGCT
>JAACDH010000618.1 GCA_009936995.1 Rhodobacterales bacterium | reverse complement strand
CGGCAACCGACTCGGGCTTGCCGAGTTCGAACATCCGGTTGAGGATTCGGCAACCGGTCAGCACCTCGACCAGCTGCCCCTCCTCCGTTCGCGCCTTCAGCCCCCTCCCGAATGTTCTTTTATACCGATGAAAGATGTTTTAGACCCATGCCTGTTGGTGATGTCCTGTGTCAACTCGCCACTGGTGCGTGACGCGGCCTCGTACACCTCGAGCCGGTCGTATCCGCCGTCTGCGGTCAGCCGTTCGATGTTGCCGACGACAGCGGTAATCAGAGTGGGGGCAGCGGAGGCGTCCGACATCCACCGCCAGGTGGAACTTCCCGAACTCCGAGTCGTGCCGCTGCCCGCCTGACTTCGCAGACCGCGTCGCCAGCCACGTTGTGACCACCCGCGGCGACAGCCAAAGGGGTAGATCTCCGCGCCTGACCAGTGCCCGGTCGCCGTTGGTTTTGAAGCTCCGATGTACCTTCGACCGCTTCATCATCAGAGCCCTCCCCGGCCTAGCGATGCACCAACGCCCCCAGGAGTCTAAAGCGCTCAGCGAAAAGCAAGGCGTGAGAACGACCATTACCCCAACTCGCGCCCGCCTGAGCCGCGCAGCGAACGCTGCGTTGGTGCGCCGACCCGCGTTTGCGTCTGAGTACGCAACGAGCCCACCTCACCAATGAGCAAGCTGCGGTTTCGGGAGGCTGGCATGGCGGCCCGCCTTGGCGGCGCTGGCGCCCAAGCACCGAACGCCCATCCGAAACGACCCAAAGCCTGTATACTGGGTCGGGAGATGCGCTAATGCTTCTTATACTCGTCTTTACGCAGGCCCAAGCCGATGCCATCGCAACAGGCCTCGTTGGCGCCGTCGGTGGACAGGTCGATGCGTCGGGAAACGCGCCAAGAGCCGTAACAAGCGAGTCCGAGCGCGGCCCGATAGATTCACAGCGGGCGCGAGTGAACGATTGAGGATGATCCGAGCTACTTTTTTTGTGTTTGCACTGGGCTGTCAGCCACTCCAGCCCGTCGCTCCCAATGCACCTACGCCCAGTCCTCTCTACACCAACACCGGCGGGACGACAACAAGCGTAGGCACCTATCAAAAACCCAATATCCTCCTGATCTATACCGATCAGCATCGCGCTGATGCCCTGGGGGCAGCCGGCCATCCCGTGGCAATCACGCCACACCTCGATTCGCTGGCCGACGCCGGAGTCATGTTCAATCGCATGTACACCAGCGGTCCCGTGTGCAGACCCGCGCGGGCGGCGATGATGACCGGGTTCTACCCGCACCAGGTCGGGGTCACGACCAACTTTGGCGAGATCGATCCACGGGGTGTCAGTCACGTGCGTCGAATTCGCGATGAGGGAGGTTACCACACGGCAATTGTCGGAAAGGCTCACCTCTACACTGGGGGAGGGGGTCACGCCGAGCACTTCCTTCCACGGATGGAGGAATATGGGTGGGACGACGCCATGGAACAGGTCGGACCGACCGAGCAAGGCTGGCGTCCAACCGCCTATAGCGACTACCTCGAGTCGGTCACCGAGCCCGGGGCCCGAAGCAAGTGGAGGCGCTTCAACGAGTACAACGAGGCCTACGACTTCACCTTCCCGGGCCACGATTCCCCTCCCTGGAACATCCCTACCGAGGACCACGCCGACGTTTATGCCGGCAGAACCGCCGAAAATTGGATTCGCGAGCGGGATCCGACCAAGCCTTTCTACCTGCAGCTGAACTTCCCAGGGCCGCACCACCCGTTCGACGCCACTCAAGAATACCGAGACCTGTACGACCCCGACGACCCCGACTTCCCGCTTCCGGTGCTGTTCGAGCCCGATATGCCACAGTCTCCACTGATTCAGCACCTCCTCGACATCAAGGGAGTCGACTTCCAGCCCCACGAGGCGCGGCAGCTCGCGGCGGACTACCTCGCCGGAGTCACGCTCATCGATGACGCGCTAGGCGGTGTGCTGGACGCCCTAGAAGAAACCGGGGAGGTCGACAACACCTGGATCGTGTACTCATCGGACCACGGAGAGCTACTGGCTGACCACTGGCTGACGGGAAAAGTTGCTTTCTATGAGAGTTCTTGGCGGGTACCGCTGATTATTCGACCACCCAATGGCATCGTTCCCTGGCAATCGGAAGCGTTCGTCGACACTGGAGATATGACAGCTTCTTTGCTGGAAATGGCCGGCCTTGACCCCGAGCCCAACGCACCCGGCACCTCGCTGGTCGGAAAGGTGTTGGCGGGGCAGAACGCACCGGGCGCAGACGACGGGCGGACCTTCGTTTTCGGCGCAAACATGGGCAACTTTGCCGTGCGCACCGACAACTGGAAGCTCACCTACGACAACGTTCTGCAAAACCCACGGGGTGTAGAACTCTATGATCTCGTCAACGACCCCGGCGAGCGAGACAACCTGATCGATCATCCGGATCACGCCGCGAAAGTCGAAGAACTGACGACACTTCTCGAGACGACTATGACAGACCACCCGCCGATTCAATAAGGCGCCTGGCCCTGTTTCGAGGTCGGGTAGACCGGGTTGTCGCGCACGTTCGCTCACATTGGCCGGCCGTGAAAATCCTCATCCGGGGTGTCGCCAAAAACAACCGTTTGAATTGCGCTGTAGCGAAATCCATGGCGCGTGTCGTCGCAGACGTCGTTGTTCCGGGAAATCAGCACGGTGTTTTGAGGAACGCCGACAACGGGCTGACCGAACCCAGAGAGCTTGGTGATGTGGGGTTCCGAGGTCGCACATAGCAACCTGCATACTCACTTCTACCAACCGGTGCTGCTGGCCGGACGAGGCGGTGGGCCCATCGCCGGTGAACACGCCGTGCGGGATGTTCGCCCATCGCAAACCCGTACCTCTCTATGGCCGAGGCTGCTGGCGCAACCGTCGCCTCCCCCGGAGACAGCACGGGATTTTTACCGCTGGGCTAGCCCCAAGTGGATGACCAGACCGCGTCACTCAACCTCATGAGGGGAAGACTCTTCGAGCCCATCGAAGGCAAGATCAGCTCCCGAACGCCAGGGCAAGCGTGGGGTAGGGAATCTGTATGACCCACGTTGTTCCCTCTCCGAGAGAGGACTGGCCAGAAATCGAGCCTTCGAATCGATCGTGGACGATCTGATGGACGATGTGCATTCCCAATCCGGAGCCGCCTTCACCGCGCTTTGTGGTGAAGAACGGCTCGAAGACCTGCGCAAGCTCCTCGGGAGGCATTCCGCGCCCGTTGTCCACGACATGAATCCACATCGCCGACTCCCTGACGTCAACCTTGACTTCTACCTTCGGACCCCCGTCTAATTTCTGGCGGTGTTCATCGGGGAAGGCATGCACCACGGAATTTACGATCAGGTTCGAGATGACCTGCTCCAGCTCGCCAGCCGCGAGGGTGCATTCAAGATCTACAGGTGCCCCGCATTGGACCTCGATCGTGTGCCGCTTTGTTAGCGGAGACAGGCTGGTAATAACCTTGCTGAGCCAACTGTCGATTTTGATATGCCGCGTGTCTGGCTGCCCACGGTCCACAGCGACTTGCTTGAAGGACTCGATAAGGT
>JAACDH010000617.1 GCA_009936995.1 Rhodobacterales bacterium | reverse complement strand
TCACGGGCTTGTCGAGCCCCTGGGGCTGTTCGCTGACAGCGTCGGGCAGCTGAGCGAAATGGTGCCCAAGCCCGTGGCGCTGCCCATCTCGTGGACGGCACCGGCGCTGTCGGTGAAGAAGTAATCGAAGCCCGACGGTGTGCCCAAGGCCTCGAACGCAACGTACAGCTGACCCGCCTGAAGAGCGGCCTGCGCTTGAGACGGCGAATTGCCCTCGGCCAAGATGACGTTGGAGAACCAGCGAAGCATGCGACGATAGCTATCACCGCGCTCGCCATCCCGCAGATCGATAGGGATGGTGTTCTGGTGTGCGTCCGTCCCTGCCGTGCCCACCATGGGGCCTCGGGCCATCAGCGCGTCCCACTTCTGCAGTGATGGCGGCTGGTCCTGGAGCACGGCCAAGAACAACAGGTCGGGTTCCGCGGTCCCGTCGGGGCTGGTGAACGGTGTCGCGTCACTGGTCCAGCCGAAGGGGTCGAGGCCCAAATCTTCTTCGCGAATGTCGGGGCCGAACATGGCGTGCAAGTTGAACAACTCGACGCCGTTCATGCCCCAGTCTTGCCGTTGCTTAAGGTCTTCGAGGTCGCGACCCTCGGTGTGGGCCTGCAGAATGGTGGCGCCGGCGGCGATGGACGCCGACATCCCCTCGTCTGTGGCGTCGTTGTACAACCGATCGCGCTCGGCGGCATCGCCAGGCACGTGTCGGTCGATAGCGACAGGCATGGACTCGTCTTCAAAACCTGGTAACCAAAGGCTGGAGCCCCCTTCCTCACAGTCGATTCGCACACCGACCGGACCCGCGCCTTCGTCGACGAGGGTGTCGCTGGGTTGAGCCATCAGCAGGGGCTGGTAATCTTGCTCAGCCGCGTAAGACGGGTGATCGGTGAGAAAGGCAACGTCGATAGCGTCTTTACAGAGGGCATAGCGCAGATCGTCGAGACAGGGCTGATTGACCTCCCCGTAGAGCAGACCATCACCGTCACAGGCGTCGTGAGACCAGGGGCTGTGCAGATGAATGATGCTGCGAAGCGAGACCAAGCCCCGTTGTTCGGGCCACACCGCGTCGCTCCGCTCCAAGCCACCGTTCCAGGCCCGGGTGCCATCGTCGGCCGGGCCCGAAGAGTCCTCTGCGGCTTTGGAGCCGCCGCCTATCAGACTCATCGCGGCGACCAGAACGATGATCAAGGTAGCTCCAGCGACGTTTTCGGGGTTCCCGGAAGGACTTTATAAGCATCTCGGAGCTGTGTCTGACGACTCTCTAGGACGATGTCGCGGCCGTTGATCCACACCCGGACTGGGTGGCTGGACAACTCGAGCGGATCGCCAGTCCACAGGACAAGGTCTGCGGACGCCCCCACCTCGACCACGCCGCGGCCCTCAAGACCAAACACCTTAGCGGGGATGGCGGTGATCGATGCCAAGGCGTCGGCGTCGGTCATGCCGCCCCGAGCCGCGTTTCCAGCCATCTGTCCGAGGTTTCGAGCATTGTGAGACGACTCGGTCGTCAGAATCACCTCGACGCCCGCTTCGGCGAGCAGGGCCGCGTTGTCGGCACGACCTTGAATCTGTCCGAATCCACCTGGACCGTACACATATGGATCGACAATGACAGCCACATCGGCCGCGGCCAATGGCTTGGAGAGCAGCCAGCCCTCGGCCGCACCTTGAATCACCAGGCGGATGCCAAACGCTTGTCGAAGACGGAGCAGCGCCTCGATATCGGCGGCCCGATCGGCCCCCACTACCAACGGAATCGTGCCGTCGAGCACTGGCCAAAGCGCCTCGAGATCAAGGCCACTGGCGGCCAGCGGACGGGTGGCGTTTCGATCATAGCTCGGCTTGAGGCGACGGAAGTCCTTGGCGTCTTGCAGTACATTGCGCAGCTCGCGCAGGGACTGTGCCCGAGACGGACCGCCGAGATTCGCCCACATGGCCACGCTGGGGTTCTGGACGGTCTCGGCCTGGGTCGCACCGGCCAGCGACACGTGCGCCGCCTGCCCCGAGATGCGACCGCCATCGGGTACGGTCAGGGCGCCGGTCACGCCGCCCAACCGCTGAATGGGAATCAGGGTGCTGCGTGGATTGTAGGCGTCTGCCACCCGAAGTGCGGCGCGGATCGGGTCGGTTCCACCGCCATCCGTGTCTCGGGTAGCCGACGCCATGCTCACCTCGACCAAGCCCAGCTGCGAGCCCACCTCGATGAAGCCCGCGGTGAGATGGAGATTGGCGCCTTTCACGACCGCGCAGTCGCCACCTACCGACACCGCAATCTTGGCGCCCTCGAAGGACACGTCTTCCACCGATACCGAGCCGTCGGGCAGGTGGACCGAGGCCCCCTGAATAACGGTGCAGCCCGCCTGGGCCGTACCGGAGAACGCGAGGGCGAGTACAAAGAGAACGGCGCTCATGGGGTCACCTCCTGACCAATTTCAAAGTCGGACCAGAGCTGGGGTCGGTCGGAATCCCACCGCAGCTGCCCGTCCACAAACACCCAATGGGCGCGCGAACGCACGGAGAACGGATGGGCATCCCAGACCACCACGTCGGCGCGCTTGCCCACCTCTAGAGAGCCGGTCTGGCCGTCGATGCCCAAGGCCCAAGCGGGGTTCAGTGTGAGCCACTTGAGGGCCTGGTCTTCTGTGAGCTCGATACCCGCATTCAGGCCTGCGTAATACGCCTTAGCCGCCTCTTGGTTCAGGCGTTGAATGCCGATGCCAGAGTCCGAGTGGATGATGGCCCGCGCGCCCGCTTGGGTGAGCATGGCGGCGTTCTCGGGGATTCCGTCGTATGCCTCTAGCTTAAAGCCCCACCAGTCGGCCCAGGTTGAGCTGGCGACGTCTTCTTCGGCGAGAATATCGCGGATCTTGTAGGCCTCGAGGGCATGGTGGAACGAGCGGATCTGAAAGCCGAACTCGTGGGAGATCTGCAGCATCGACAGCATATCGTCGGCCCGATAGCAGTGGATCTGCGGCAACACATCGCCGGTGAGCACCAACGCCAGCGTCTCTTTGTTGAGGTCTCGATCGGGAGGCTCGGGCGCCTTCGCCTGAGCGCCCCTCTCTTGGGAGCCAGCCTCGTTGAACGCGGTGATCTCGGCGTCGTACTTCTCCCAGGTCTTCAGATAGGCTTCAGCCTGGAAGAACACCTCGCGCTGTCCATGGATATTGCCCATCCGGGTGCTGGGACCGCCCTTGTCGCCGTAGACGCGCTTGGGATTCTCGCCACAAGCCATCTTCACGGTCTCGGCGGCGCCAGGAAAGCGCATGGCCCGACTTCCCCGTGCCGGAACCACCTGCAGCACCACCCCGCGGCCGCCTACGAGATTCGCGGAGCCCGGCAGGATCTGCAGCGCCGTCCCTCCGCCGGCGATGGCCCGAGACAGGCCGGGATCTTGCGGCCAAAAGCTGTGCTCGGCCCAGACCCCAGGAGTAGTGGGCGCGGTGGCTTCGTTGCCGTCGCTGTGCGCCTTAGCGCCAGGTGACGGGTACACGCCCAAGTGGGAGTGGGTGTCGATGATACCGGGCGTCACAAACTGACCGGTGATGTCGTACACCTTTGCCCCAGCGACCTCGGGGGCCGCGCCTTCGCCCACCGCCTCGATCAAGCCGTCAACCAGCACCACGTAGCCTGGAC
>JAACDH010000616.1 GCA_009936995.1 Rhodobacterales bacterium | reverse complement strand
CGTAGGTGAGTCCGACGACGGCGAAGAACAGGCCGGTCATGATGCCATGGGCGACCATTTGGTACACGGCGCCGTTCCAGCCGTTGACCGTGAGGGTGGCGGCGCCCAACATGACCACGCCCATGTGCGACACAGAACTGTAGGCGATGATGTACTTCAGGTCCTTCTGACCCATGGCGCAGAACGCACCGTAGACGATGTTAATCGTGGCTACTGTGCCCATGACGAAGGCCCACTCTTGGGCGCCCTCGGGCAGCAGCATCATGCCGATTCGGATGACGCCAAACGCGCCCAACTTCATCAGCACCCCAGCGTGCAGCATAGAGACGGCGGTGGGGGCCGCGGCGTGACCGTCGGGAGACCAGGTGTGAAAGGGCCACAACCCGGCCAGGGTTCCGAAGCCAATCCACAGAGCGGGGAAGGCTAGAAATTGTAGGGTACTGGAGAACTCGGTTTGTTCTAGGGTTGTGATCAGGAACGTGTTGCCTGCCTCGAAGTACATTCCCAGCATGGCGGCCACGATGAAGGCGGACCCGATGAGCAGCATCAGGGTGAGCTTCATGGCGGCGTATTCCTTGCCGCCCACGTCCAACATGCGGAACGCGTAGCGGAAGGGCCCAGCTTCGGCCACTTTGCCGCTGCTTCCCCAGATCCCGATGAGCAGGTACATGGGCAGTACGGCGATCTCGTAGAACAGAAAGAAGACGAAGAGGTCTTGGGAGACAAACACGCCGTAGACGCCGCCGACCAGCACCAGCAGGTAGATGAAGAACTCGCGGGCGCGCTCTTCGAGGGTCCAGGTGGCGGTGACGCCGGCGACGATGATGAGCCCGGTAAGGACCAGCAGCGCCGCACCCCAGCCGTCGACAGCCATGACGTACTCGATGCCCAGAGAGGGCACGACCTCGTGGCGTTCGACGAACATGAACCGGCTTCCGTTGGCCATTGTCGCGTAGGCGTAGGCCACATAGAACGCGCCTGCCGCGGACAACGAGGCGGCGGTGAGGGAGACCCACCGGACCAGATTCATCATCCGGTCGGGGATGAACAGCAGCAGGGCGCCGGCCAGGATGGGGCAGGCGACGATGAAGCTTAGGATGGGGAAACCTTCGTTGACGTGCTCGAACATTACGCCCCCAACCTAAGCCAGACTTGGCTGAACGCGGCCATCACTAAGATGCCCATGAGGACGGCATGCATGTAGTCGTTCACCCGTCCGGTCTGCATGTTGCGCATGCGCTCACCGGTGTTGATTAGGCTGGCGCCAAAGGCGTTGATGGCGCCGTCGATGACGTAGCGGTCGAACCAGCCCAAGGCCTGTGCACCCGCGCTGAGAATGGAACGGTACACAAACAACCAGCTGCGGTCGATGGGGGCGGAGCGGATGAAGTCGCCCACCGGAGTGAGGCTGTTCACCAGTCCGCCGGCCATGCCCAGCCCGTGAATGGCATAAGCGGCGGCGAATCCCCCGAAAGCCAAGGTGCTGGCGGCGATTCCGACCGGAGTGAAGTGAACCACCGCGAAGTGGAAGTCGTGCACACCGTACAGGTGGGCCAGTTGGCCGCCGCCCAGCCCCGCGAACAGCGCCGGGATCGCCAAGAACACGATGGGCGCGGTCATGGCGAAGCCGTGCTCGTGGGCGTGAGACGATTTCTCGCCGAGCTCGCCGAAGAACACCAGGATGATGACCCGGCCCATGTAGTAGGCGGTGAGTCCGGCGGTGACCATGCAGGCGATGAACGGAACCCAGAAGATGGGGTTGTGTTGGGCGGACTCAAACAGCGTCTCGAGGATGAGGTCTTTGCTGTAGAAACCCGAGAAGAACGGCAGGCCGGCGAGGGCCAGGGAGCCGATGATGTAGACCGTGCCGGTGACCTTCATCTTCTTGAAGAGACCACCCATGTCGGCCATTTCGTTGCTGTGCACGGCGTGAATGATGCTGCCCGACGCCAAGAAGAGTAGGGCCTTGAAGAAGGCGTGGGTGGTGAGGTGGAAGTAGCCACCCATCAAGCTTCCCGCGCCCAAGGCGGCCACCATGTAGCCCAGCTGACTGCAGGTACTGTAGGCCAGCACCTTCTTGATGTCGGTCTGGACCACGGCGATGCAGGCGGCGGCGATGGCGGTGACGCCACCAATGACCGAGATGACCGGCATGGCCTGTTCGGCGGCGATGAAGATGGGGAAGGCCCGCACGATCAGGAAGACACCGGCAGCGACCATGGTGGCCGCGTGCAGCAGTGCTGAGACCGGCGTGGGGCCCTCCATGGCGTCGGGGAGCCAGATGTGCAGCGGGAACTGCGCCGACTTGCCCATGACCGCGAAGAAGTACAGGGCGGCCACGACGTTGATCATGCCGGCGGCGGAGAGAGCGGTGACGGTGGCGGGGTCCCAGCCAAAGGTTTCGGTGACGGAATACTGGGCGATGAGGCCCACCAGTAGGCCGATGTCGGCGAATTTGGTGATCCAGAAGGCCTTGAGGGCGGCGCGTCCGGCGGAGTGTTTCTTCCAGTAGAACCCAATCAGCAGGTAGCTACAAAGGCCGACGAGCTCCCAGCAGATGAACAGCTGGAGGATGTTGGGCGCGATGACCAGGCCCTGCATGGTGAACAGGAACAGGGACTGCCAGGTGAAGTACCGACCGAAGTCCTCGTTGGTCTCGGTGTTCATGTACTCGAACGAGAACACCTGCACGCAGGTGGCGACCAGGGAGACCACCAGCATCATCGGGATGGAGATGCCGTCGAGCTGAACGCCGATGGTGGCCAGGGTTTCGCCCGCGACGGGAAGCCAGCGCACCTCGTGGATGACGTCGACTGGGTGCGCGCCCAAGGACTGCACCATCAGCATGACGGAGGCGCCCAGCGACGCAAATGCGCCGAGAATGGACAGTCCTGCGGCGGGTTTGCCGGTGTGTCGGAGCGGTCGAATGACCACGAGCAGGGTGGCCACCACCAGAGGCGTGAAGACCGCTATTAAGCCTAGTTGAAGCGGACTCATCGTTTTAGATCACTCGCGAGCTCGAGGAGCGCGTTGTGGCGGGTGCGGTAGAGGAGCACAACCAGGGCCAGTCCCACCACCACTTCGGCGACGGTGAGGGCGATGGCGAACAGGGTGAAGGCCTGTCCGACGGCGCCGTTCTCATTGAACATGGCGAAGGAGATGAGGTTGAGGTTGACGGCGTTGGCCATCAGCTCGAGGGAGAGCAACACGCCGACCGCGTTGCGCCTGGAGATGACGCCGTAGATGCCGATGCAAAAGAGAATCGCCGCCACGGTGAGCAGGACTTGGAGGAGCATCTAGTGGTCCCCCTTGCGCACGAGGACGATGGTGCCAATCATTGCGGCCAGCAACAGCAAGGACAGCACCTCGAAGGCCAAGAGCTGGGTAGAGAGGAAGATCTTGCCGACCTCGGAGGCGCCCACCATTTGCGGGCTTGGCGTCATGGTGGCCAGCTCGGGCGTGCCCCAGATGGCGGTGAGCAGCACCAGCAGCATTCCGACGGCGGTGGCGAGTGCGGGACCCCGGTTCTCGGCGTCCATGGCGACTTGGGTGTCGGGCTTGCGCTGGGTGAGCATGATGCCAAACAACATGAGAGTGATGACGCCGCCGGTGTACAACACCACCTGAATGCCGGCCAAGAACGGCGCGCCCAGTATGACAAAGACTGCGGCCATCAGCAGAAGGACGCCGGCTAGCCAGAACACACTGTGTACGAGGTTTTTGGTGGTGGCAACCTTGATGGCGCAGAAGATGAGCAGCCACGAGAGGAACAGGATTCCGGCGAGCATGGGGGTAATCATGTGCCGCCTTCCTCGGTGATGGGTTTCTCGGTGACGGGTTTCTCGACGACGGCCTTAGGCTTCTTGACCTTGGGCGGCTGGCCCTTCTTGGGGTCTTGCATGGCCATCAGCTTGCTACCCGTGCCCCATGCCAGCGGTTTGTTTTGCTCGTTGGCGTACAGCTTGTCCATGGTGAGCACCAGGCCCTCGCGGCTGTAGCTGGGCTCTTCTTGGACCCGCAGCATGACGATGGCGTCGGTGGGGCACACCTGTACGCACAGCTCGCAGAACAGGCACGCCTGCAGATTGAGGGTGAAGTCGTCGCACGTTGCACGCTTCTTACCCGTGGCCTCGGAGACAATCTTGCCGCCCGCGGCGACATCGATGACGTCGGAGGGGCAGATTTTCTCGCACAGTTTGCAGCCAATGCAGGCTTCTTCCCCGTGCTCGTTGTGGACCAGGGCAAAGCTGGCACGGTACCGGACGGCCCGTGATCCTTCGGAGCGTGGGCCCTCGGTGACCACCGGCCTGAAGAAGTTCAGCAGGGTCTGATACATTGCCCGCCCTGTGCCAGAAACGTACATCATAGGAGCGTCTCCACCCAGACCTGAACGGCTGTGAGCATGACCAGAATTAGGCTACCGGGCACAAAGAGCACCCAGCAGAGTTCCATGAGTTGGTCGGCGCGGAATCGAAACCAAGACCACCGAATCCAGTAGATGAGCACAAACAGGGCGCCGGATTTGAGGACAAACCAGATGGGGCCAAGTGCCCAATGGAAGGACAGGCCCGGCATGTGCGAGCCGCCCAAGAACAGGGTGACGGCCAGCGCAGCGGCGACCGCGGTGTGCATGTATTCGGCCATCAGGAACATACCGCCCTTGAGTCCCGTGTACTCCACGATGACGCCGCCGATAAGCTCGGACTCGGCCTCGGGGATGTCGAAGGGGATGCGATTGGCCTCGGCCAGAGACGACAGAAAGAACAGGATGAAGGCCAAGGCGCCCACAATGGGGAAGCGCCACACCAACCAGCCGTTCTCGGCCTGCCAGGCTACGATGCCGGATAGGGACAGCGTACCCGTGGCCACCACGGGCACCAGGGCGGCCATGACCAACGGGATTTCGTACGACACGCCTTGAGCGACGCCGCGCATCCCTGCCAGCAGGGTGTATTTGTTGTTGGATGCCCAGCCCGCCATCCAGATGGGGAACACCATGAGCCCGGCGAGGGCCAAGACCCACAAGATGCCGATGTCGAGGTCGGCCACCATGAGCCAGCTCTGCCACTGACCGGTGTCGTCCCAGTAGCCCGTGAACGGGATGGTGGCGGCGCTTGCGAGGACCAGGAACACCGGCAGAATGGGCGCCAGGTTGAACAGGAACTTGTCGGCGTCGCGAGGGACGATGTCTTCTTTCTGCATCATCTTGATGCCGTCTGCCAGCACCTGAAGAATGCCGAAGGGGCCGACAAAAGAGGGGCCCACCCGGTTTTGCATGCGGCCGGCGAAGCGTCGCTCGAACCAGGTGGCCAGGCCGCCCACGGTCATCAGCACGGTGATGAGGGGGAACCCGTAGGCGAACCCGAGAAACCAGGGATTGACTAGTAGTTCGCTCATCGATCGACCTCACCCATGATGGGATCGAGGGACCCCAGGATGGCGACCACATCGCTGACGGTGTGCCCCACCAAGGCGTACGGCAGGGCAGACATGGCGTGCAGGCTAGGCGGGACGATCTTGAGGCGGTAGGGCGACGCACTTTTGTTGTCGCCGCCGCCGATGATGTAGGTGCCCAGCTCTCCGCGGGGGGTCTCGATGCCGTGGTAGTGGCAGCCCGTTTTCACCTTGACGGCGAGGGTGGACTTGACGGGCCGTTGGGAACTGAGCGGACCTTCGGGAATGTTGTCGATGAGCGATTCGACGATGCGAATGGACTCGTAGAACTCTGCGATTCGCACTTGGTAGCGCGCGAAACAGTCGCCACCCTGGGCCACCGCCACTTGCACGTCGACCTCGTCGTAGGCGTGAAAGGGTTGGTCCCGGCGAAGGTCGTGGTCCACGCCGCTGGCCCGCAAATTGGGGCCCGAAAGTCCAAGTTCGAGGGCCAAATCGCGAGAGATGACGCCCACGCCCTGGCTGCGCATGTTGAAGATCTCGTTGCCGGTGCACAGCTGTTCGTACTCGGGCACC
Organism: Rhodobacterales bacterium; assembly: GCA_009936995.1. Taxonomy (GTDB): domain Bacteria; phylum Myxococcota_A; class UBA796; order UBA796; genus JAACDH01. Next base: position 5,866 of record JAACDH010000616.1, on the reverse strand, counting down.
CGAAGCTTCATGGTGGCCACGATGGACTTGACCACGGCCACCCAGCCATCGGGGATTTCGTGGCGATTGCCGCCCACGCAGTGGGTGTTGTAGTGAAAACGCGAACCGGTGAGCATCTCGAAGCAATCCAAGATGAGCTCGCGCTCGCGGAACGTGTACATCATCATGCTGGCGCCGCCGCCAATGGTACCGCCGATGTCTAGGGTGAAGGTACCCAACCACAACAGGTGGCTGCTGATGCGGGTGAGCTCGGCCAAGATGGTTCGCAGGTAGCGGGCCCGGCGGGGAACCTCGATGCCCAACGTACGCTCGAAGGCCACGGCCATGGCCTGCTCGTTGGTCATGGGGGCCACGTAGTCGTGTTTGTCTACGATGGGGAAGATTTGCACAAAGGTGAGCTTTTCACAGAGCTTTTCGACACCGCGATGAAGGTAGCCAGGGTACGGAACCGCCTTGATGATCACTTCGCCGTCGAGGAACAGCTTGATGCGCATGACCCCGTGGGTGGACGGATGCTGTGGGCCCATGTTCAGGGCCATTAGGTCGGCATCGGCGTCGTAGTTGTCGATGTCTAGGTGGGGATTGGGACGGGTGGTCATGCTCATCTCCACGGTGCGTGGGGCGTGTCGATGGCGTAGTCCTTGTGCAGGGGATGGCCCTCCCAGTCCTCGGGGAGCATCAACCGGCGCAGGTCTGGGTGGTCGCCAAATTGCACCCCCACGAGGTCGAACTGCTCGCGCTCTTGCAGGTCGGCGCCGGCGAACAGCGGGAACAGCGTAGGGACGGTGTCGGTCATCGCGATGCGCACGCGCCACATGAACGGGAAAGAGCCCGGCTGGGGCTGCCGAAGGACCGTACCCACCTCGTACTCGCCCACGCTGTCTTCGTCTGCTGCGGGCCAGTGGCTACCCACCACCGTGACATCCCGCGTGAAGCCCCGCTCCTTAAGGAACGTGGCGAAGGCGATGTGTTGACTTGCGGGCACCATGGGGCCGCTGGGGTCGGGCGTTTCGGCGTCGATGAAGTCGGGAAAGGCCGCGGCGAGTGCGCTGAGGAGTTCGTTCACTTGGTGTCGCCTGGAGAGGAGATGCCACCCTGATGGCTGGTGCGCCCGTCGTCGTTGGCGCGGTGCTCGTTGCCGCCCATGCCCAGGGTGCGTGACGCCTTGTGTTGGCGCTCGGTGAGGTCGTCGGCGCGGGACTCATCGTCGAAGCGTCCGATCTCGGGAAGGATGGCTTTAGCGGTCTCGGGCCGGGCGTCGGGCTCGACCCAATCGCCGCGGCGCTGGGCCTCGATTTTGTCTTGGAGACGCTGAAGGCCAACCATCACTTGGTCGGGGTTGGGCGGGCAGCCGGGGATGTACACGTCGACCGGGCAGATGGTGTCCACGCCGGGAACCACCGAATAGATGTCGCGATAAAAGTCGCCGGAGATCGCGCAAGAGCCCATGGCGATACACCACTTGGGTTCTGGCATTTGGTCCCAGAGCTTCTTGACTCGCGGCGCCATTTTCACCGTTATGGTGCCGGCGACCACCATCACGTCGCAGTGACGGGGTGTGGGTCGGATGATGGTGCCCATTTGGTCGATGTCGACCCGGCTGGCGGCGGAGGTCATGAACTCGATGGCGCAGCAGCTGGTGGCCATGGGGAACACCCATAAGCTATTTCGCGTGCCCCACTGCAGCAGTTGGTCGATGCGCGCCAAGCCTACGCTGATGCCGGGCATGCGCTCAAGCGTGGCGTACAGGGGATGGTCGTAATTGCGATAGGTCTCGTCTACACCCATTTGATGGCTCCCTTGCGGACCGCGTAGGCCCATCCGATGAGCAAGATGCCAACAAAAATCAGCATATCGATGATTGCGATGCCGCCCATGTCGCGAATGTTGAGCGCCCACGGAAACAGGAAGGCCGCTTCGACGTCGAAGAGCACGAAGATTAGCGCCACCAGGTAGTACCTAGGATGGAACCGAACCCAGGCCATGCCGTCGGGTTCTTCACCGCACTCATAGTTGTCGTAGCGGGCTTCTGACGGTATTTTCGACCGGACGGCCAGCATGGTTGCCATGAACAGCATGACGGCCGGCGCTCCGAATGACAGCACCAGAAAGACCAGGGCCGGAGCCCATTGCTCGATCATCCTTTCCTCCGCGGAAGCAAACTCTATCAGAGTGTAGCGGCTCGCGTCAGCGCGCGGATCGACCCATTGGCTGGATGGGCGGATCGGCTGGGGGGGTGCCAGGTGCGGAATCGCCGGGCTTTGCTGGCGTATCCGAGAGCAGCGGGGGGGCGGTGTGTGGGGTGCCTAGGAACCGCAGAGAGGCACATCCGGTCACTCCGGCCGTGGCTGTGAAACGGTGAAACCAAGTGATGGTGGGTGTTCTAGACGCAGAAGGGCGAAACACAGGGTACATCAAAGGGCCCAGCTTTTTTTCACTGGTTTCGCGAAAGATGTGGGCTTCTGCGTCAGGCGAGTTAACCAGCGGGCGAATGTCGCGGGGTGGAGCAGTCAGGTAGCTCGTCGGGCTCATAACCCGAAGGCCGCAGGTTCAAATCCTGCCCCCGCAACCATCTAATTAGCCAGCTTCCGATTCGTCGGAAGCTGGCTTTTTTTGGTTATGGCCTGGTCGTCCAGTGCTCCGAAATTACTGCGCGAGCGGCCGGTTGCTGCAAGGCAAAGTCGCGGGGCATCTTGTCTCCGGGAAACCACTTCCACAAGAAGGCGCCGATGACCCAGGCTTCCCCTTCGATGGCGTCCATGGCGGCGTCTAAGCAGGCGACCTGCAGGGCCTCGTGGCTGGCGTTGTCGCCGGCTTCCCAGGGGCGGGCGGCGGCGTCGGGTCGGCGGGGGTAGCCCAGCTCGGTGAACACGATGTGCCGGTCGTGCTGCTTGGCGTAGGCGGCGAGCTCGGCCATCACGCGCTTCCAGCCGGCGTCTAGCTGGACGCGGTCGGTGGACTGGCCGGCTTGAATGAGCGGGAAGTAGGCCTGGATTCCGATGGTGTCGAGGGCGTCCCAGAAGGGGACTTTGGCGTACTTGTCCCAGTTGGCCCCGTAGGTGAGCGGTCCGCTGTACACCGCTCGGACGTCTTGGATGATGCTGCGCCACTCGGCTTCGTGTTGGGTAGTCCCGCCGAGCTCGACGCCAACCACGAAGGCGTCGGCCCCCCTGGAGGCGGCGGCCAGGTTGGTGATCCAAGCGTGGTATTCGGTGAAAAACTTGGCCCGCTTGATCGGGTCTTTGAATTGAATCTCACCGCGCCACGAGAACGAGGAGCCCCAATAGGCCAGGTGCGGCTTGATCATGACCTTCTGACCCCGCTTGTGGGCCTCTCGGATCGGTCGGGCCAGCCACTCTGGCGGATTGTTTGGGTCCACGGGCTTGAATCCTACGCTGCCGTCTCCCTGAATCTGCGCATAGGGGTGGATGGTGACCCAGGTGACGCCGAGTTGCTCGAGCTCGTCGAGGGTACGGACCATGTCGTCGCTACCCCACTCCCATCCCGAGGTGGGGCAGGAGACGGTGACCCCGCGGATCTCTTGGGACCCTGCGATAGGTGCCATCGCGAGCAGAAGAGCGAGGGAAATCCACATCATTCGGGCAGCGGGCCGTCGAGGTTGGTGCGGTTGATCAAGACGTCGACGCCTTCGCGGATGGTGATTAGCGACCGGCCGTCTAAGCTGAAGTCCATGGCCTCTCCTTGGCCTTCGGGAACCAACTGGATGGGGCAAGGCTCGGTGTCGAAGGCGGAAACGAAGGGCGCGCTGGCGTCTCGTCGCCATACGTACGCGGTCGAGCTGTAGGTGCGGAAGGCGATGAGGTCGCCCAGGGGCGAGATGGAGGCCGCCGTGGTGGCGCTGCCGCCGGGGAGCGGCGGGGCGCCGAAGTCGAACTCGGTCACGTAGGTCAGGTCAATGGATGGCTCGTCGTGGGGCGCTTCGGCCCGAAACAGGATGGAGATGCCAGCGGCTTGTTTAGTGAGCACGTAAAGGTCGCCTGTTTGGGGGTCCCAAGCCAGGGATTCGCTGTCGAAGGGCCCGCCTGGGAACGCAAGGACCATCTCGTGGAAGGGCAGGGTTCCATCGGTTCGGGCGCCCAAAGGCACCTCGGGTTCGGGGACCACCAGGATGGCGAGCGTTTCACGGTCGCGGTTATTGTTGCCCACCGAGCCCACGAAGATCTCGGGTTCGCCCGCCGCGTTGGCACCGACTGCGATGTCTTCCCAGTCGCCGTACGAGATGTCCAGGCTGAACACACCTAGCACAAGACCAGACTCATCGATAGCATATAGGGAACGGTCATTTCCGGCGTCGTTGTGTACCCAGAGGACGCCTGGATTTTGCCGACTGTGGGCCACGCCTGAGAGCTCGATGAGGTCGGGTTCGAGGATCTGGCCGATGGCTTCATAGGTGCCCGATTCTGGGCATTCGGCTGGCAAAACGTCGATGTCGACCGACGTGGTGTCGGTGCTGCCGCGGGCGTCGGTGACCTGGAGGCTGACGGTGTGGGTGCCCGAGGCCAGCCACAGCCGTTCGACGTCGACGTCGGTGGAGGTGCCGTCGTCGAAGGTCCACAGGTACTGCAGATCGTCGCCTTGGGAGTCGGCGGCCGAGAGTAGGCTGCTGAACGGCAGGGTGCCGAGGTCGACGTCGACGCTGAGGACGGCGATGGCCGGTTTGAAGGTAGGCACATCAGGCGCATCAGGCTCAGCGCAGCCGATGAGGCCCACAAACAGGGCGAACAGCGCGAACACCGGCGATGGCTTTTGCGGGAAGATCATAGGCCAGGATAACCCCCCCCCGAGGGTCAGGTATTTCCACTTTCTACTTTAGGGCGTTTTTGACCGAGCGCCATTACCCACGCGGCCAATTGGGGGCTGCTCTCCATCCGCTCCTCGACGTACCGAACCCGCTTGCTCACGCCGGATTGCGATGTCGCCAGCATCATGGCGATCTGCCCGTGGTCGATGCCGCAGCCCCGGCTCATGTACCAGGCCGCCAGCCAGCAGGCCGGATTGGACTTGCGTCCCTTGGGACAGGCGATGACCTCTTCGACGGTCAAGCCGGTGACCGCGCAGATCTTCTTCATGGCCTGGTCGACGGAGCGAACCGGCGCGTTGTGAACGGGTACATCCACCGTTCCCGTGCTGTTGGGGGCCCACAAGCGCTCTGCGTCGAATCGCTCTGTCGGAGGCTCGTTTCCGCCCATCGTCGAGGAGTATGAATCAGCATAGGCCTGGACGCTGCCAAACGACTCCTGCAGTTCGGCCGTGTCGAGCCAGTCGGGACGTGGCTCGGTGCCGGTGTAGGCCCCGTGGCTGGTTCCGGTGTCTGGGAGGCCGGCGCGGACCGGATTTAGGTGTAGATAGACGAGCAAGTGCCGCCAGTAGTCGTCGGTGCTGACCAGGCGGTTGTGGAAACGTCCGCGAAACAGGGGTCCGTCCCAGCGGTATCGTTGGTTGAGCTGCCGGGTATACTCGCCGCCGAGGTGCCGCATTGCCCGAGAGAGCTGGCCACGTTCGGAGCTCAACATCAGGTGATAGTGGTTCGGCATCAGCGCGTAGGCGTGTACGCGAACACCGAATCGCTTGGGTAGTTGAGCGACAATCGACAGAAATAGCTGCTGGCTATCGGCGTCGGGAAAGATGGTCTCGCGACGGGCGCCGCGGTTCATCACATGGTGCCGAGCACCTGGAAAATCGATTCTTGGAAGTCGCATTTCCCAAAGATAGCTGCGGACGCGAACCTTGGAAAGTAGAAAGTGGAAATACCTGACCCTCGGGGGGGGGGGGCGCGGCGGGGCTCGGGGGGGCCCGAGGGGGTCGGGGGGGCGCGGGGGGCGCGGGGGCCGGGACGCGGGGGGGG
>JAACDH010000615.1 GCA_009936995.1 Rhodobacterales bacterium | reverse complement strand
TCCGCCGCCGAAATCTGCGACCTGGAAGACAACGACTGCGACGGCTTCATCGACGACAACGACCCCGATGTGGTTCTCACGGTCTGGAACGCCGACCTCGATAGAGACGGCTACGGAACGCCAACCAATACCATCGCCCAGTGCAACGACCCAGGCGCCGATTGGACGCTCGACGACCGCGACTGCAACGACACCGATTCGTCCATCAATCCATTCGGACTTGAGATCTGCGACTTCGCCGACAACAACTGCGATGGCGCCGTCGACGACGCTGACAACGACGTCACCGGTCAGCCCAGCTGGTATGTAGATCTCGATGGTGACGGATACGGTTCAGGCCCGGCCGACACTACCTGTCTGGCCGCGCCGGGCTGGGTCACCAACAACCAAGACTGCGACGACAACCTCCCCACCGTCAGCCCCGCCGTGACCGTCGAGTTCTGCAATGGCTTCGACGACAACTGCAACGGTTTCATAGACGACGCCGACATCACCACCACCCTTGCCGACGGTCTCGACTGGTACCCCGACACGGACAGTGACGACTACGGCGACGAAAACGCGTCCCCCGTGGCGGCGTGCGTTGCCCCCGCAAATCACGTCCAAGACGACACTGATTGCGCCGACAGTCAAGCGGCCATCAACCCAGGTGTGTTCGAGGAATGCGACGGCTTCGACAACAATTGTGACGGCCTCACTGACGACGCCGATCCCAGCCTATTCGGCGGTACATTGTGGCGCCTAGACGCAGACTCAGACGGATACGGCACCCCGACAGACTCGGTCCTCAGTTGCGAAGCCCCTTTCGGCTACATCCCGAACGGCGCACCCGACTGCGACGACACCAACGCCGCCGTCTACCCACTTGCGGACGAGGTCTGCAATGGCTACGACGACGACTGCGACACCTTCATCGACGACCTTGACGGCAATACCACTAATCGCCCAATTTGGTACCTCGACGTCGACAGTGACGGCTACGGCCGCACGCTCACCAGCCAAGAGAGCTGCGCGCAACCTGGCGGCTACGTCGCCAACCAAGACGACTGCGACGACAACAACAACGCCTTCTACCCAGGTGCGGTTGAGGTCTGCAACGGCTTCGACGACAACTGCAACGGCCTCACGGACGACGAGGACACCCCCGTCTTCAACACCAACACCTACTACGCCGACGCCGACGCCGACTCTTACGGCGCTTCCACAAACGGAACCGTCGAAGCCTGCCGAGCACCGGATGAATACACGCCTGACAACCACGACTGCAACGACAACAATTATTTCATTAACCCTAATGGGAACGAAATTTGCGACGGCGTCGACAACGACTGCGATACGCTCATCGACGACGCCGATCCGGACGTCGAAGGCGCACCCATCTGGTACCTGGACACCGATGGCGACGGATACGGAGGAATCGCCAACCCACAGCCGAGCTGCGACGCCCCATTCAACGGCTACGCTTCCGCAGACGACTGCCTGGACACCAATCTAGCGGTCCACCCCGGGGCCATCGAAATCTGTGATGGCTTGGACAACAACTGCGATGGCGCCGCCGACGACGCCAATGCCAACCTGGTCGGCGGCACCGTCTACTACGCCGACCTCGATGGCGATGGCTTCGGCGACGCAACCAGCGGCCTCTCCGCCTGCGGACAGGAGTCCGGGTACGTCAGCGACAACACGGACTGCGCCGATGACGATCCCAGTCTGTACCCTGGCCAAACCCTCACCGTCTCCATGACGGGCGCGGGCTACACCGTCATCCAGTCAGCGGTCGACGACGCCTGCGATGAGGGTGTCATCCAGGTGCTCCCCGGAACCTACTTCGGCTCCATCGACTACATCGGCAAGAACCTCGTCATCCGCGGTATCGACCCATCCAATCCGCCCATCCTCGGTGGCGCCTTCGCGACCACAGTCAACGCTGGGTCCAACGAACCGGTCGGCGCAGCCCTCGAGAACTTCGTGATTCGCAATACAAACCCGATATCCTCAGAGGGCAGGGGCGCATACATCGGCCCCAACAGTTCGCTAGACTTCACCAACGTCACCTTCGAGAGGGCGACCAGCAGCACTGGCGCGGGTTTGGCCATCAATTCCGGACAATCGGTGATCACCGACTGCGCCTTTGAAGACAACACCGCGTCTGGTTTGGGTGGTGCCATCTTCGCTAGCAGCGCCGACGTCACCGTCATCGACAGTTCGTTCCTGAACAACAGCGCCGGGAGCGGCGGTCACATTTATGCTGGCCCAAGCGGCAGCCTCACCGTGGTCGGAAGCAACTTCGAAGGTAGCCTTACCACCACCCTCGAGAGCGTTGGCGCCGTTCATACCAGCTCCGTCAACACCACCTTGCTCAGCTGCACGTCGGACCGCGATGGCGGCGACTCAGCCTTCTACCTCAACGGTGGATTTAACACCGTAAATGGCCTCGACATCGTCGAACCCACTGGCACTGGTGTTACTTTCGACAACGATACCTTGACGCCTCAGACGGTCTACGCAAGTCGCATCGACGTGCTCGGCGCCGGAGCCCACGGCATTCACACCGCGGGTGTGGGTGATCTCATGACCGTCTACCTGACCAACTCCAGCGCTAGCAACAGTATGGACGCCGGGTTTGAGATCATGGGCGCATCAGGTGTGTCGGTCCAGGTCACCAACGTCACCGCGGTCGGCAACAATACCGGCATCCAAATGGTCGTGTCTGGTCTAATCCGAAACAGCATCTTCGCCGGCAACGTCGACGACATAGACGACACCGCTCCCTTCCTGGCACAAGCCGACTACAACTTGTTCACCGATCCGCTAGACGCATCCATGTTTGGCTCCCCCACCCCGTCCGACAATCCGCTCTTTCAGACTTACTTCTCCACTCTCCCGGCCGACGCGTGGGACCTGCACATCACCGCGAACAGCCCGGCCGTTGACGCCGGCCACATAAACCTAGCCGACACCGACGGCAGCCGCTCCGACATAGGGCGCCACGGTGGCCCAGGTGGCGAAGGAGATTGGTACGAAGACATCGATAGCGATAGCATATTCGACGGCTGGGAATACAAGTGGTTCGGCAACCTGTATGAAGCAAACGGCAACGACCCCGACGTCGCCGGGACCGGCAACGGCCAGGAGTTTCTCAACGGGACCGAACCGTTAAATCCCGACACCGACGGCGACGGACCCGACGACGAAGCCGACACGGCGCCCCTGGACGCTGCGACGCAGTAGCCCTAAACGCTCAGCGCCAGCATCACATCGTCGCGGAGGGTGCCGTCTGCTTCTCGGTACTCTCCGATGCGGCGCCCCTCTTCCACAAATCCCAGCCGCTCGTACATCGCCAGCGCGTCTATGTTGTCGGCGAAAACACAAAGGGCCACCCGCTGGATTTGCGGAGTGCGCCGGGCCCAGGCAAGCCCCGCAGCCATCAGGTCGCGGCCGTGCCCCTTGCCACGGTAAGAGGGGTGAACCAGCACTTCCAACTTTGCGGAGTGCCGAGTGCGCTTCAGGGCGCCTCCCGTCATCCGAATCACCCCAACCACTGCACCGTCTACCCGTGCAGCAAGCATGACGGCGTTCTCGCTCTGGAGATAGTCGGCGATTGAGCGGTCCATGGACGCCAGGTCCGGCGCCTCGTCGGCCATGCGCACGAAGAAGCGCCCCTCGTTCAGCACCATCCGCTCAAGGGCCAACAACGCGATGGCATCTCGGGCTCGGGCGCGACTAATCCGAGCAGAGCTTACTCCCAATCTTCCTTTCGCTTGATCTCGACGACCATATCATCGTCGATGTAGACCTCGAGTTGGTACTGGTTGACCGCCTTGTAGGTCTCCTTAGAACCGGGAACCCACGGCATCACCGCGCCGTCTTTGTCGACCTCGAACCGGTACACATACATCTCGGAACGAGCGGCCCGACGACCCGTAAGCCGCTTTTTGGCGTACGGGCTGCCCCATGCCATAAACACCTGGGTGGCGTTCCAGCCGATCTCGACCTCGCCGTAGAGGATCTTCTTACGGGTACTCTCATCGAACTGGTAGAAGCGATCCCAAAGTTGCTCGTCTTTAAGCAACTGACTGCGCTCCTCTTCGGTCTTCAGCTTAAAGAACGCCTTGGTCGTGTCTTTGTCCATAAACACGCGAAGTGCCTGGTAGTGGTCCTGCTCGACGGTAGACATCTTGCTGAGCTTCGAGCCGGAGCTCAAGATGAGGGCTCCGAACAGAACGAGGGCGACGTGCTTACGCATTGGATTCTCCATAGGTCGCCCTACTAACCCGTAGACGCCAAGAAGCCCTCCGCAGATAGACTGGTGAGTCTGTCACGCTCCCCGGTGACCACGCTTCTCAGAGCTGGCTCGGGGCGCCACGGGCTCGTTCAAGAGGGGCCCATCGGCTGCATCACTCCTAACGACTACAGCCCGAATAGCGAGGCCGCCGTCACCCAACCTCGCGATCCCTCACCGTCTTCGATGAGGTGAAAGTCGCCCAGTGAGCGCACCACGGACACCTCGGCTCCAGGCACTAATCGAGCCAGCTCGGCGCCGTCGGTTCGCGGAGTGTCGCGAACGATGGCGTCGCGGTCGACCACCACACCCACTCCAGGGGACTGCGCGCCTAACCAGGCCACCGCGATCAGCAAAGCGCCGAGCGCCAGAGCGCCGGCCAACAGCCGCTGGTCCGTGTGTGGCTTTCGTCGTCCCACAATGGCCACAAAAACCAGCATGAGAAGACCGAAACCGGACAGCTCTCCGGTAGACACAATGGACATCCAACGCCAAGACGGCAGCGCTGGAGTGGGCGCCCCCACAAGCTCTGCGCGGCCGAGCGCCAAGTTGTGGTGCACATGACCATCCCGAGGCATTACACGCTGAGCTGCGCGGTAGTAGGCGATAGCTCTAGGGAAGTCGCCCTTACGAAACCAAGCATTCCCCAGATTGAACAAAAGTTTGCCCGTTGCAGAACCTGAATCCGCCGCAGGCTGCCAAGCGGCGATTGCCTCGTCGAGATTGCCATCCTCGAAGGCATCGGCGCCGTCCGAGAGCACACCGCCAAATGCTGTAGACCACAGCATCCAAATGGCCAACAGCACGGTCATGGCGCAGGCTCCAAGTCGCGGATCAGCTGTTCGAGATCCGTGGCCAAGCTGGGAGGCGGACCATCGGCGAAGCGCGCGCGATCGAGCTGCTGAACCAGGGCGGCTGTGCGTTGAGCCAGATCTTCGGGGAGGTTGGCGATGGCGGCTGCGCGGTCGAGTTCATTGGACGGTACATCCTCACGAACTGCGAGGGCCAGTCGAAGCAGGCCATCTAGAGCGGCCAATCGCAACGCGGGGTCGGAGGGAAGCGCCGCCAACTGCTCTACCGCCGTCGGTGGGCGCAGATCGGCCTCGCGCCGTCGGGCCCGGGCGTCGCGAATGCGCGAGACCAGCGAAATCCACCAGCCCCACAGACTGGGTCCTGCCTGCACAATACCCATGGCCGGCGCCACGGCGGCCAAACT
>JAACDH010000008.1 GCA_009936995.1 Rhodobacterales bacterium | reverse complement strand
GTCGCCGTTGAAGTCGGTGCCTGGCGTGCAGCCGAAGCCGCCGTCGCCGCTGAGCACCTACACGCCGCTGCTGACGTCGCTGTCGAGGACCGCAGTGAGGGGGTCGCCTTCGGGGTCCACGTCGTTGGCCAGCACGCCGCTGAGGGCGTCGACGACCAGGTTGGTGTCTTCGTCGACATCGTAGGCGTCGTCTGTGGCCACCGGTGCGTCGTTGATGCCGCCGATGGTGAGGGTGACGGTGACGGTGTTAGAGTCGGTGGTTCCGTCGTTCGCGACGTAGGTGAAGCTGTCGTCGCCTGTGAAGTCGGTGTTTGGCGTGTAGGTGAAGCTGCCGTCGGCGTTCAGAACTAACAAGCCATTGCTGACGTCGTCGACCAGGGTTGCGGTCAGGGCATCTCCGTCGACTTCGATGTCGTTGACCAGCACGCCGTTCAGGGCGTCGATGATGAGGTCGGCGTCTTCGGAGCCATCGTAGGCATCTTCGATGGCCACGGTCGCGTCGTCGATGGCGTTCACGGTGATGGTGACGGTGACCACGCCACTGTCGAGGGTGCCGTCGTTGGCCCGGTAGGTGAACGTGTCGTCGCCGTTGAAGTTGGCGTTTGGCGTGTAGGTGAAGCTGCCGTCGGCGTTGAGGGCCAACAGGCCGTTGGACACGTCGGAGACGAGGTTGGCGCTAAGGGGGTCGCTTTCGAGGTCGGTGTCGTTGGCGAGGACACCGGTGGCGATGAACACGATCAGGTCGTTGTCTTCATCGGTGGCGTACGCGTCGTCGGTGGCCACGGGGGCGTCGTTGTCACCGGAGATGGTGAGGGTGACGGTGGCGATCGCGGAGTCGTCGTCTCCGTCGTTGGCGATGTAGGTGAAGGAGTCGCCGCCCGAGAAGTTGAGGTTGGGCGTATAGGTGAAGCTGCCGTCCGCGTTGAGGACCAACGTGCCGTTGCTGACGTCGTCTACCAAGACGGCGGTGAGCGGGTCGGAGTCGTCGTCGGAGTCGTTGCCGAGCACGCCGGACAGGGCGTCCATGACGATGGGGGTGTCTTCGGGGCCCGCGTAGTCGTCGTCGAGGGCTATGGGGAGGTCTTCGATGGCGTTAACGGTGATGCTGACCGTGGCCACACCGCTGGCGAGGTCGCCGTCGTTTGCAATGTAAGTGAACGAGTCGACGCCATTAAAGTTGGCGTCTGGCGTGTAGGTGAAGCTGCCGTCGGCGTTGAGGGCGAGCACGCCGTTGGACACATCGGTGTTCAGCGTGACGGTGAGGGGGCTGTTCTCGGGGTCGGTGTCGTTGGCCAGGACGCCGATGCCAGTGGCCACCACCAAGCTGCCATCTTCGTCGATGTTGTAGGCGTCGTCGGCCGAGACAGGCGCGTCGTTGGTGCCGGCGATGTTCAGGGTGACCGTGGTGACCGCCGAGTTGTCATCGCCGTCGTTGGCGGTGTAGGTGAAGCTGTCGCCGCCGGTGAAGTTGAGGTTGGGCGTGTAGGTGAAGCTGCCGTCTGCGTTGAGGACCAACGTGCCGTTGCTGACGTCGTCCACCAAAATGGCAGTGAGCGGGTCGGAGTCGTCGTCGGAGTCGTTGGCGAGCACACCAGCCAGCGCATCGCGGACCATGATTGTGTCTTCGGAGCCCGCGTACACATCGTCAACGCCTACGGGGATGTCTTCGACGCTGTTGATCGTGAGGTTGACCGTGGCCACACCGCTGTCGAGGTCGCCGTCGTTGGCGATGTAGGTGAACGAGTCGACGCCGTTGAAGTTGGCGTCTGGCGTGTAGGTGAAGCTGCCGTCGGCGTTGAGGGCGAGCACGCCGTTAGACACATCGCTGACCACGCTAACAGTGAGGGGGTCGTTCTCGGCGTCGGTGTCGTTGGCGACCAAGCCGGTGGCGGTGAACACGATGAGGTCGAGGTCTTCGTCGACATTGTAGGCGTCGTCGAGGGCCGCCGGCGCGTCGTTCTCGGAGGCGATGGTGAGCGTGACCGTGGTGACGGCCGAGTTGTTGACGCCGTCGTTGGCGGTGTAGGTGAAGCTGTCGACGCCGTTAAAGTTGGCGTTTGGCACGTACGTAAAGCTGCCGTCGGCGTTCAGCGTGAGCGTGCCGCTGGAGACGTCACCGACCAGGACGGCGGTGAGTGGGTCGCCATCGCCGTCGGTGTCGTTGGCGAGCAGGCCGGTGAGGGCGTCGACCACCAGCGTCGTGTCTTCGGTGCCGCCGTAGGCGTCGTCGAGGCCGTTGGGCGTGTCTGCGATAGGGGCAACGGTGATGGTGACGGTGTAGTTGACCGAGTGTACGGTGCCGTCGAACACGCGGAAGACGAAGGTGTCGTCGCCGTTGAAGCCAAAATTCGGCGAGTAGTCGAAGCTACCGTCTGTGTTTAGCGTGAGGATGCCGTTGGAGACATCAGAGACGAGATCGGCAGTCAGGGAGTCGCCATCAACGTCGACCGCGCTGGAGAGCACTCCGGTGGTTACGTCGGCCAGCAGGGTGGTGTCTTCGTCGATGTTGTAGGGGATGTCAGCGGCGGTGGGGGCGTCGTTGACGGCGGCCACGGTGAGGGTGACGGTGGCCTCGAGGGAGGCGCTGTCGTTCTCGGCCACGTAGGTGAAGGAGTCGATCCCGTTGAAGTTCGCGTCTGGCACGTAGTCGAAGCTGCCGTCGGCGTTCAGCGTGAGCGTGCCGTTGGAGACGTCGGTCTGCAGGCTGGCGGTGAGGAGGGCGGCGCCGGTGTCGGGATCGAAGTCGTTGGCGAGGACGCCGTCTGCAGCGTTCGCCGAGAAGAGGGTATCTTCGATGACATTGTAGGCATCGTCGCCGGCAACGGGGAGGTCGAGCGCGCCGGGGACGTCGATGGTGACGATGGCGATGGTGGACAGGGTGACGCTGTCGTCGACCTCGTAGCTGAACGAGTCGATACCGTCGAAGTCGGCGTTGGGGGTGTAAGTGAAGCTGCCGTCTGCGTTGAGCACCAGGGTGCCGTTGGTGACGTCGGCGACCAAGATTGCGGTGAGGGCGTTGCGCTCTGCGTCGACGTCGTTGCCCAGCACGCCGGTGGCGGCGTCGACCACAAGGGGCGTATCTTCGATGGCGTCGTAGAAGTCGTCTTCGACCACGGCGGGCCCACCGAAGTAGTTGCAGACGCTGTCGGTGATGGTGTTCAAGTTCCAGTTGGTGTCGGGCGTGGTGTAGGCCAAGCCCACCTCGTTACCTGCGGCCAACTTGCGCTGGTAGTAGATGATGTACTGGTCGCCGACGGGCAAGACCGTCCATGAACGCCAGTTGATGTCGGCCAAGTAGTCGGCTTGGGTCCAGGCGATCTCGGGAGTGGAGTCGATGACCCAGCTGTCCACGCCGCCTACCGCGAAGCCAAGGGCCTGTGAGAGCGGTGTGCCCCAGAAGTCGGCGGTGGCACGGTCGCGTCCGCCGAAGAACATCTCGAGGGCGTCGGTGGCGGGCTCGTCTTTACAGACGACCTCGGCGACGATGAGTTCGTCTTCCATCCAGGTGTACAGACCGGGCTCGATGGCCTCTTGGTAGCCACCGGGCGTCTGCTTACCCTCCCATTCCCAGGGGCCGGCTGCGGCGGGTGCCGTCGAGAGGGTGAGGCCATTGTCGCCGTAGTTCATGAACATCAGCCAGGTGCCGGACACCTGGACAACTCGGGGCCAGCCGAAGTCTTCGGGCGTGGGGTCGAGCACGGCAAAGTTGAGGATGGGCTCGGGAGCCACATTCCAGTTGATGCCGTCGGTGGACGACGCGTAGCCCACACCGGTGACGGTGGTACAGCCCCAGGGAGGATCGGGGATGCCATCGGCGTTGCCGGTGTCGTCGTCGCAGACTCGGCCTTCTTCCTGCCAACTCTTGAAGTACAAGTGCCAGACTCCAGCACTTTGGTAGACCACCTTGGGATGGGTGATCGCGCACTCCCAGAAGGTGTCTATGACGGGGTGAAGGCTTGGGAATGCGTCGTAGGTCCAGGTGATGCCGTCGGGTGAGGTGGCGCGGCCCAAACCCCACTCGGTTCCGGCGCCAGCGGCGCAGCGGGCCGGAACCCCCCAGTCGCCGCGGTACTCGAAATACATCACGAACTCGGAGTTTTCGGGATTGTAGACCACGCTGGGAGAGCCGATATTATACTGATGGTAAGAGCCAACGGGGCCCACTGGCAGCACGATTCCGTCGTCGATGATCGTGAAGTTTTGGGCGGTTGCGGTTTGGCTGGTGGCCAAAGCGACGAGAAACAGGCTGCTGCGCATCATGGAATTTTCTCCGACAGGGCGCGTTATATCACGCTAGGCCTGCTAGTCGCGCCTAAAATGCACCATAAATTCGCCTTGGTTTGCTTTAGAGGGCACTTGGCTCGTGCCTCCGGAGGCCGTTCGGTCCCAGGCGGTCGCACTATCAACCGTGAATTCCTGGCGGGTCATTTTATGTACGCCAGAAATGTGGGTCGTCTGACGTCTTTTAGGAACGGGCCGTGGCATCCCCTGTCGCGACCATCCCGTCGGACACCCAGGTGCATCCAGAAGGGGTTGGTCGAGGCCAAGGATCCTATCTTCGTCTGCCTCCATGCGGATGACTGGGGGTCCCTAGATATCGCCGCCGGGGTCATCGTTGATGGGTTGATACGTACTTGGAACCTACATTTTATATTGAAAAGTCCTTTCTAAAAGTGGTAAGTGGAGGTACCTGACCCTCGTTGTGGATACACCCCTCGCAAGGAGATCCCATGAAAATCTGGATCGACGCTGACGCTTGCCCGCGGGCGATTAAAGACATCATCTTTCGCGCGTCGAATCGCCTTCAAATCCCGACGATTATGGTGGCGAATCAGCCGTTACACACCCCAAAATCTAAGTGGATTACGTCGCGGGTAGTGGGCAAGGGCTTCGATGTGGCCGACGATCACATTGTGGACGAGATGAGCGCCGAAGACATCGTCATCACCCAAGACATCCCCTTGGCCGCCGAGGTGGTCGAGAAAGGGGCCGTGGCCATCGACGTGCGCGGCGAGCTGTTTACCCATTCGAATATCAAACAGCGGCTGACCATGCGGAACTTCAACGAGGAAGTACGCAACGCGGGCATCATGACCGGTGGGCCGAAAGCATTTTCAGACGCCGACAAACGTCGATTTGCGGGCACGCTTGACCGGCTATTGTCCAAGCGAACGCGCCCTAAGTGATCTGCTGGGCCTTCAACGGGGCGAATCTCCGCGCTTGGAACTCTTTGGGCAGCACTTGGAGCATCTCTTGGTAATCGCTAAGGCCGCGGAGGTCGAAGGTGCCGAGGTTGCTGACAGCGGGTTCTTCGGGGATGCGTCCGTTCGCGAGTTTCCAGGCTTCGGTGCTGACCAGAATTTGGCCGCCGTGGCCCGCGCTGGCGATTCGGGCTGCGCGGTTGACGAAGGGACCGAAGTAGTCCACCCGGTCGCCACGGGCGCGGGCCTCGGGTTCGCCGACGTGCACGCCCATTCGTACTCGCAAGCCTCGGAATCCGGGTTCGGGCTCGACCTCAGGCATCGCCAGCAGGGCCTCGGCCCATGGGTGCTCGGCCAGATCGCGCTGCACGTCTAGACAGAAGCTGACCGCTTGATTGGCGTGTCGGAACGCGATCATAAAAGCGTCACCCTCCGTCTTGACTTCGTAGCCGCCGTGTCGGTGGAGGCAGGCGCGCATGACGGCGTCGTGGGCGCGAAGAGAGTGGCGGGTGAGCTCCTCGTCACGCTCCCAGAGTGAGGTAGAACCCTGGATGTCGGTGAAAACTAAGGCGATACGCCCCACCGGAGCGCTCTTGGCGACCATGGCCGGGCGTTCGCTGCTTCCGGCGAACCAGGCGTTGGCGAGGTCTTGGGCGGTGGCACAGCGGCTGTTCACGTCGATGGTGAGGGCCTGCTGGATGGCATCGCCCCAACGGCCGGGGGCATCGGGGAAGCGGGCCGTTAGCGCGGGGTACTCGCCTTTACGGACTTGTTTAAACACCACCTCGGCGCTGGTGCCGTCGAAGGGGGGATTGCCGGTACAAATGAAGTAAAGCAGGCAGCCTAACGACCAGATATCGCTGCGGTGGTCGACATTATCGCTGTCGTAGGTTTGCTCGGGCGACATGAACTGTGGGGTGCCAAAGATGCGAGGCTTTGCGCGCTTGCGGCTGTGAGTACCGAGGACTTTAGAGAGCGTAAAGTCGTGGATCTTGGGAACGGCCACGTTGCCGCCGAGGTCGACCATGATATTTCGCGGCTTGAGGTGCCGGTGGACAATGCTGCGGTTGTGCAAGCAGCTCAAGCCCTCGAACAGACCCCAAGCGATGGCGTCGATGGCCTTTTGGTCCATCTCGTGAGACGCCACAAACTGTTCTAGGTTGGGGCCTTCGACGTGATCGATGACCACGGCTGGCAAGCCCTCGACGTCGAACACGTCGGTGGCCGAGATGACGTGGGGGTGCCGAAGGCTGGCCTGAATCTTGGCGCCGTTCACCATTCGTTTGCGCAGAGATTTACTGTGTGCATTGGCCACGGTGAAGGCGTGCAGCGTGTCGAGGACAGTGTGGCGGACCGTATAGGTGGTGGACATCCGGCCGGATCCAATGCGAGATTCGACGCGGTAGCGGTCCACCAAGCTGCCCGGTACCAAATCCATGCCTGCTCCTCGCCTCCACCATAGTGCAATCGGTCGTCAGGGGACACCGAATCCGCCTCTTGAGTTTTTGATGGGTCGATGACGTCTCAATGTGGCGGGTTGCTTGTGCGGCCCTGCAGGCACCCACCCTCGGGTGGGGAAGGCGCACCTTCCTTAGTCGCTTCTAGAGCGTACCGCCGACGGCCACGATGTAGTCGATCTGGATGTTGTCGAGTCCGGTGCTGAGGCTCCCGTCTTTGGCGTACGTCCACTGGAACGTGTGGGTGCCCACGGGGACGGCGTAGGCGGCTTCCGTCCAGCCCCAGTTGCCGGAGCGGGACAGGACCTCGGTGCCGTCGACGTAGAAACGCATGAAGTCGTAGTTGCTCTCGGTGTCGCCCGTGTGCCAGAAGGTGAGGTCGCCGCCCGTGGCGAAGTCCAGCTCGATGCTCATGTGCGAGGATTGATTATTGCCGATGGGCCCTGCTTTGGCCGCCCACGATCCGTCGTAGGAGTTGAGGCTGGTGGTGAGCCAATAATAGTTGCCGCCGTGGACCCAGGTTGGGCCAAAGCCGGTTTCGAAGCTGGCCGTCCAGGCCGCGAGGCAATCATCGCCATCGCAGTCGGTGTCGACGCCGTCGCCGCAGACCTCGCCGCTTGCGCCTGGGTAGATGGTGTTGTTGTTGTCGTTGCACTCGTTGCAGACCGTGTAGCCGTCGTTGTCACGGTCGCCGTCGATGGTGCCGTTGCAGTCGTTGTCGATACTGTCGCAGACGTCGAAAACGCCGGGATGGACATTCGCGTCGGTGTCGTCGCAGTCGGCGCCGTTGTAGGCTAGGCCCTGGTACCCGTCGTTGTCGAAGTCACAAGTGCTGTCGCAGTCGGGATCGTTGCAGTCGACCAGGCCGTCGCCGTCATTGTCGATGTTGTCGCTACAGTCTTCTACGCTGAGGGTGCTACTGGTTCCGGCGCCGGTCGCTGTGCCCGGAGACGTTCCAATGGTGCCGGTTCCCGTGCTGGGCGGGTTGTTCGCGGTGTCGAACGGCGGGTAGACTTCGAGCGTTCCACAGCCAGAACAGAAGACGATAGAAGCTATATAAGGGAAGATTCTGCGCATGTGTAGGACCTCATACTGCCGCGGATGGTACCACACAGGGCGATCACCCCGAACCGCCGTCGGGCTTTGAAGGGAAGTTATCGGCTTGACGCCGAATCGGCCATCCGTGTCCCCCTGACATGTCGTCGCCATGGTCAGACCTCCACCCGGGCGGCGTCAGACTCTGGATCGCTTGTAGCGACGTTTTTGGACGGCGAATGCCACACCCTGGGCATTGAGGTCGCGGTCGAGGGTCAACAGTTCACAGGCGTACAGATTGTCTTGGAGGCCTCGAGATGTGAATTCGGCATCGAACCAGCGGTTGATGGTTTTGGCGCAGAGGTCAACCAGCGCTTGCCCTTGGAGGTTTGAGGCATCGGCGGTGTCGACCAACACGCCGTAACGACGAAGATGGTCGATGAGCTGGTCGGCCGCGGTGGCTAAATCGGTGACTTCGCCAAAGTGGGTAAGCCAGACGCGGTCTGCGCCGGTGTCGACGATTCGCCGCACCGAGGCGATGGCGGCCTTGGCGTCGAAGTCCGTGGGGCTGGTGGACGGAAAGAGCCAGGTTCCACTACCCTGTACCGCGGGATAGCCTACGCCGAAGGCGTCGCCAGTGAACACGCCGTTCTCGCGGCTATCGTGGATCACGAAGTGATGATTTGCGTGCCCACGGGTGTGCAAGAAGGTGAGGGTGCGAGTGCCCCAGACCAGATTTTCTTCGTCCTCCATCACCCGGACGCGGTCTGCGGGGACCGGCATCAGCGTGCCGTACAGCGCCTGGAAGCGCTCGGCGCCGTACACCTGTTCGGCGCTCTGGATGAGCTTGCTGGGATCGATGGCGTGGGGTGCCGCTTTTGGATGAGCCAGCAGCGTCGCGTTGGGACAGGCGGCCATCAGAGAGCCCGCGCCGCCTGCATGATCGAGGTGCACATGGGTGATGATGATGTATCGGACGGCCTCAGCGGTGAGTCCTTGCCCCTTGATGGCGGCGAGCAGGTGCGGCAGGGCCTGGGCGGTGTTGGTCTCCACAAACGCGAGCTCATCGCCTTCGCGGATGAGGTAGGCCGCCGCCACTTTGGGTTCGTCGATGTATTGGCAGTCGATGGTGTGAACGGTCATGGGGCCTTTTTTTGGCTCAAGCGAGTAAGACCTTATGTGGAGTTGGCGCTGCCGACCATGAGGATACTGGTTATTGGCTGTTCGGGCGCGGGAAAGACCACATTGGAAGGCGGAATGCATGACAAGCTCCAAATTCCACGCTTGGAGTTCGCTAGCGTCTTTTACTCGGCCCCTTGACAGCCCGTTCCACGGTATTTCGTTCCAGACGCTTGAGCGCGCCGATTCGGTGTGTAGCGTTGGGGGCGTCCGAACCTCGGACGGACCAGGAGTGTGACATGGGACTGCTCGTAGAAGGCAAGTGGGTCGACCAGTGGTACGACACCCAAAAGACGGGCGGTACGTTCCAGCGTAAAGCGCCCTCGTTCCGGCACCATCTAGGAGCGGAAGGTCCCTATAGGGCCGCTTCCGGGCGCTACCACCTGTACGTCGCCGGTGCGTGTCCTTGGGCGCATCGCACAATGATATTTCGGGCGCTTAAGGGCCTCGAGTCTCATATATCGGTCACACCAGTAGACCCACTCATGGTCGAGAACGGCTGGGAATTCGCCGACACAGAGCCGCTACATGACGCGGCTTTCCTGCACCAAATCTACACCCGGGCGCGGTCCGACTATACGGGTCGGGTCACGGTGCCGGTGTTGTGGGACAAGCAAACGCATCAGATCGTCAACAACGAGAGCTCCGAGATCATTCGGATGTTCAACGGCGAATTTGAATCACTATCCAGTAATGACCTAGACTTCTGGCCTGCTGATCTGCGTGAGTCCATCGAGGTGGTCAACGAGCGGGTGTACAGCGGGATCAACAACGGCGTGTACAAGGCGGGCTTCGCCACGAGTCAGGAGGCGTACGACAAGGCCGTCGTCGCGCTCTTCGACACCTTGGATTGGGTCGAGCGCTTGCTCTCTAAGCAGCCCTATCTTGTGGGCGACACCCTCACCGAGGCGGATTGGCGCCTGTTCACCACCTTGCTCCGGTTCGACTTGGTATACGTGACCCACTTCAAGTGCGACCGAAAGCGCATTGTCGACTATCCCAACCTGTGGGCCTAC
>JAACDH010000614.1 GCA_009936995.1 Rhodobacterales bacterium | reverse complement strand
GGACTCTGGGTGGTGGTCGGGGCCATCGCCATGGGCTTGTGGGCCTCATCGTGGATTCATTTACAGGCGATTATCGCCGCGGAGTCGCAGTCCTGGGCGCCTCTGCTAGACGCGATTCGCGGTGTCAACCCAAGACCTCAGGCGGCATTCTTGTACGCGCCAGGGCTCATTCTGCTGGTCTCTGGCGTGCTCGTACAGATGGCCTGTACCGGACTCGAGCTTGCCGACGCTGGGGCCGTCTGGGGGTGGGCGGGACCACTACCGATGCTCTTGTTATCGACATTGGGGTGGCGGGCGACGCCAACGCTCGCCAAAGAAGCTTGGTTCCGAGGCAGCCTGGTTCTCGCCGAGATCGATGCCCGCTACGCCTCCTTGGAGGACCCCGAGGAAGGTCGACGCGTCTACCTCGATTGGTCGGTTCGGTTTTTGCCGGACGCCATGGGCCGCTGGGCGCTTAAAGACCTTCGGCACGGTTGGCGGGCTCGTCGTTCGTGGATCACCGGCGCTTGGCTGGTGTCCTTGGCGGCGTTTGCGGCCGGGTGGACCGCGGCCGAGTGGGGGCCCAGCCGCGCCATCGATGTGGTCCTCGCAGGGGCATGGCTCTGTGCCACGGTCGGTGTCTGGATGGAGCTGGACGAGCCGTACTTTCTCCGCGTGTGGCTGCCGCGCGGAGGCGCCGCCCGGCACCTGTCTCGGATCTGGGTGTTGTTCCTGTGGATTCAGCCGCCGGCTTGGTTTGCGGCCGCAGCCGTGGGCATTCGTCGCGGTGTCGCAGACGGCGCGTGGGTGTTGGGCGTAAGCTTGGGAAGTGCGGTCGCCGCGTCCGTGGTCTCTTGGCTATGTGGGCGACTTGGAGGGCGTGGTCTGGCGGCCTATGCACCTCTCGCTGCGATCTCGGCCGCCCTGACGGCCCTCTGGGTGGAGCTCTAATGGACGCCATCGTCTTCGAGAATGTGCGCAAGGAATACGGTCGTGTGGTGGCTATAGAACGGGTCAACCTGAAGATCTCACAGGGGTCATTCGTTGGGTTGATCGGACATAATGGCGCCGGAAAGACCACCTGCCTAAAGATGCTGATGGGCCTGCTGCGTCCCACCGAGGGCGCTGTGCGCATCTACGGAAAAGACACCGCCGAAGATCCCCTCGAGGCCCGAAGACTGCTGGGCGCGGTCCCCGAAGAGCCGGCGCTGTACGAGTACTTGAGCGCGGTCGAGTTCTTGGAGTTCGTGGCCGAGGTTCGGGGCGGCGGAGATGTCGCCAAGTCGCTGGCGCTCACGGGATTGGGCTCAGATGCCGACCGGTTGATCCGCGAGTACAGTCAAGGGATGCGCCGGAAGACGGCGTTGGCGGCTGCTATGATGGGCGATCCTAAAGTATTGGTGCTCGACGAGTCTATCAACGGCCTCGATCCGCCCAGCGCGGCTCGGGTGAAGACGGCGCTCCGTACCTACGTCGCCAATGGCGGCACGGTGCTGCTCTCCACCCACGTGGTCGAGACCATCGAGGCGGTGGCAGACCGCGTGGTGATGCTGGCGCAGGGTGCCGTGGTGGCCGACGAGCAGGTGGCCGACTTGCCGGTGGGCGGCCTGGAGCACCTCTTCCTAGAGCGGCTGGCCGAGACGATGAAGGGTTAAGAGCGGGCTCCGTAGTGGCGTTGGTGCACGGCGGAATCGTGAGTCAGCAGCCCACAACCCTGGGGGCTCATCTTCGTACGGCAACCGACTTGGGCTTGCCGAGTTCGAACATCCTGCACCCGGTCAGCACCTCGACCAGCTGACCCTCTGCCGCCCATGCTTTTAGTCCCTTCCGAATGTTCTTTTGTACCGATGAACTGTATTTTCAACCCGCGCCTGCTGATGGTGCCCCGTGTCCACTCGCCACTGCCGCTTCCCTGTTCGTTTCCGGTGCTCGATGTGCTTGTTTCGTTCCACAAGGAGAGGATTGCGCGATGGGGTTGCATCTTCTCTGTGTGGAATCAACACTTTCGCACCAACGCCGCTCCCGCCAACGAAGGCTTGCCATCTTGCCATCTTGCCATCGCAATCCGAGCAACAGCGATGTCCCGGGTGTAGGCTAGCGGTCTAAGTGAGGTCCCATGTTGTGGTTCGTTTTACTCTTGAGCCATGCATGGAGTTGACCCGCTTTCGTGGACACGGCCGAAACCTCAGGAGAGGATTACGCCATGTCTCGCAAACTGTTCACCCCCGACTACCGAGCTCACATCGTCGCGCTGTCTCGGCAGGGTCGCAGCGCAGAGTCGTTGGCCCGCGAGTTCGAGCCCAGCGCTCCCACCATTCGGTCCTGGGTCCAGGCCACTGCTGATGCGGACCGAGGCCCAATCGCCGAAGACAAGGATGCCAAGATCCGCGCCCTAGAGCGTGAGGTCGCTGGGCTTCGAGAAGAGAGGGAGAT
>JAACDH010000099.1 GCA_009936995.1 Rhodobacterales bacterium | reverse complement strand
TCTGGTGCGCGTGGTTCGAAGACTCAGATCCGGCAGCTCGCTGGGATGCGTGGTCTAATGGCCAAGCCTTCCGGGGAGATCATCGAGACGCCCATCACTGCGAACTTCCGCGAGGGCCTGACTGTCCACGAGTACTTCATTAGTACTCACGGCGCTCGAAAGGGGTTGGCCGACACTGCGCTCAAAACAGCGAACTCGGGCTACCTCACGCGCCGTCTTGTCGATGTTGTGCAGGACTTCATCGTCACCGCCGGCGACTGCGGCACTCGCGATGGTCTTGAGATCAACAGCCTCATTGAGGGTGGCGAGGTCATCGAGCACGTGGGTGAGCGTGTCCTAGGCCGTGTCGCGGCCGAAGACATTCTCGATCCCTACAGTGGCGAGATTCTGGTCGTTCAAAATGGCATGCTCGACGAGAGCACCGTGGCAAAGATTGTGCAGGCCGGAGTTGAGACGGTTCGCATTCGTTCGGTCCTTCGGTGCGACATGCGCTGGGGTGTCTGCGCGATGTGCTACGGCCGCGACTTGGCTAGAGGCAAGCTCATCAACGTGGGCGAGTCGGTGGGTGTCATTGCGGCACAGTCCATTGGCGAGCCTGGCACGCAGCTCACGATGCGTACCTTCCACATCGGTGGCGCTGCTTCTGCTTCTACGAGCGAGTCGTACCTCGAGCTCAAGAACAGTGGAACCATTCAGTTCAGCGACCACCTCGACACCGTACTCAATCGGGACGGTAAGCAGATCGCCATCAGTCGCAATGGTGAGGTCTTCGTCGTCGACGACAAGGGCCGCGAACGCGAGCGCTATGGCATCAACTATGGCTCCACCATCTTGGTGAAGCCCAATGACCGTGTCGCGGCGAAGACGCGAATCGCAGAGTGGGACCCCTTCACGACTCCCATCCTCACTCACTTCTCCGGCGTTTGCCGATACGAAGACATTGAAGACGGTCGATCGGTGGCCCAGCAGGCCGACGAGCTCACAGGACGCATGCGCACTGTCGTCACCGACTACAAGGACACCGACCTCAAGCCGCGCTTGATTCTTCAGGTCGACGAGGGTGAAGGTCCGAAGATGAAGGGCCGGTACTTCCTACCCGTGGGCGCCAACATCCTCGTTGCTGAAGGCGAGGGCTTGCTTCCGGGTGATGTCCTTGCCAAGATTCCGCGCGAGTCGCAGAAGACCAAGGACATCACAGGTGGCCTGCCTCGCGTGGCGGAGCTGTTTGAGGCTCGCAAGCCGAAGGATGTGGCCATCATCACTGAGATTGATGGTGTGGTGTCCTTCGGCCGCGACACCAAGGGCAAGCGGCGCATCATCGTGACCCCAGAGGCGAGCGAAGCCCGTGAATACTTGATTCCCAAGGACAAGAACATCATCGCGAATGAGGGTGACTACGTTCGCGCTGGTGACTCGCTGATGGACGGCGCTGTGAACCCCCATGACATTCTGAAGATTCAGGGTGAAGAGGCTTTGGCAAGGTATCTTCTGGATGAAATTCAGGAAGTTTACCGGCTGCAGGGTGTGAAGATCAACGACAAGCACATCGAGGTCATCTGTCGTCAGATGCTTCGGCGGGTCAAGATCAAGTCCGTAGGGGACACCGAGTTCCTGGTCGACCAGTCCGTGGAAAAGTGGAAGTTCGAAGAAGAGAATCGACGTGTGGTGTTGCAGGGCAACCGTCCTGCAGTGGCGGAGCCGTTGCTCCTTGGCATCACCAAGGCATCGCTCTCCACGGATTCGTTCCTGTCGGCTGCGTCCTTCCAGGAGACCACTCGAGTCCTCACGGAAGCTTCTATCAACGGCAAGGTGGACCACCTGCGCGGTCTCAAGGAGAACATTCTCATGGGACGCCTCATCCCCGCTGGCACTGGCTTCTCTGCCTACCAACGTCTGAAGATGGTGGTGGATGCGGAAGAGTCAGCGATCGCCGAGGCCATCGCCAGCAAGTAGATCGACCCCACAGTCATTGACAGTCCCGCCGCAATCCAGTACATGCGGCGGGCTGTCGGGTGGCCTCCAGCGCTCCTGTTGAGGCCCCCACAAGAAAGGTTTGGAGTATCATGCCCACCATCAACCAGCTC
Source organism: Rhodobacterales bacterium (assembly GCA_009936995.1). Classification (GTDB taxonomy): domain Bacteria; phylum Myxococcota_A; class UBA796; order UBA796; genus JAACDH01. The sequence continues at coordinate 776 of JAACDH010000099.1, read as the reverse complement.
GTCCGGAAGGGGCGTAGCCGCACGCGGAAGAAGACCGCGTCCCCGGCTTTGAAGGCCTCCCCGCAGAAGCGTGGCGTGTGCACTCGCGTGTACACGACCACACCGAAGAAGCCCAATTCGGCGCTTCGTAAGGTAGCTCGTGTGAGGCTCGTTAACGGGATGGAGGTCACTGCCTACATTCCCGGTGAGGGCCACAACCTCCAGGAACACTCTACAGTCATGATTCGCGGTGGTCGCGTCAAGGACCTTCCTGGCGTCCGCTACCACATCATTCGTGGCACCCTCGATACCCAGGGCGTGAGTAACCGCCGCCAGGGTCGTTCCAAGTACGGCGTCAAGCGCCCGAAAGACTCGAAGCGATAGGAATCTCAAATGCCCCGTCGTCGTGAAGTACCGAAGCGTCCCGTGATGCGTGATCCCAAGTATGGGGACACGCTGGTGACTAAGTTCATGAACATCGTTATGGTGGATGGTAAGAAGGCCGTCGCCGAGCAGATCGTCTATGGCGCCTGCGACGTCGTCGCAGACCGAACTCGGGAGGACCCGGTCCATATCTTCCATCGTGCGCTGGAAAACTGTCAGCCCATGGTGGAGGTTAAGTCTCGCCGGGTTGGTGGAGCAACCTACCAGGTGCCGGTCGAAGTTCGGCCCGTTCGCCAGATGGCGCTCGCGATGCGCTGGGTTGTTTGGTTCGCACGGAATCGGCCAGGTCGTTCCATGCGGGATAAGCTCGCCAATGAGCTCATTGAAGCGGCGCACAACCGTGGCAACGCCGT
>JAACDH010000613.1 GCA_009936995.1 Rhodobacterales bacterium | reverse complement strand
GCCGCCAAGACGGTCGAGAAGGCAGCGCCCGAAGCCGCCAAGACGGTCGAGAAGCCCGCGCCCGAAGAGGCCAAGAAAGAGGAGTAGCGCTCATGGGCACAAAGGTGCTCTTCGAGGGCCGCTATCTGCGGCTCCGCTCCGCAGGCCGTTGGGAGTTTGCAGAGCGGGTCGGTATCACAGGCGTCGTTGGGGTGGTGGCTGTCACCCCCAGCGGCGCTTTGCTGTTGGTCGAGCAGTTCCGGATCCCCGTGGGGTCGCAGGTCATCGAGCTTCCCGCCGGACTCGCGGGCGACGGCCACTTCGCGGGTGAAAACCTCGAAACAGCTGCCAAACGCGAGCTCGAAGAAGAGACGGGATGGACGGCCGAACGTTTCGAACACGTCGGAGGAGGGCCCGTTTCCGCCGGCTTCTCTAACGAGATCATTCAGATCTACCGCGCGACCCAACTCAGCAAGATTGGGCCCGGCGGCGGCGACGAATCCGAAGACATCATCGTTCACGAGGTTCTGCTCGACAACGTCGAGACGTGGCTGGCCCAACGGCAGGCCGACGGCGCCCTGGTCGACCCCAAGGTGTACGCCGGATTGTGGTGGTCCCGCACCGCATAGGCTCGCCGAGCTATACACCTGACATGCGTCCCGAATCCCCGCACCGCGGCACCACCCGCGCTCTCAGTGTAGCGCCGATGATCGATCGCACCGATCGCCATTTTCGCTTCCTGATGCGTCGCCTCACCCAACACACGCTCTTGTACACCGAGATGGTGAATATGAACGCCATTGTGCGCGGCGACCGGGGCCACATCCTGGACTTCGACCCCGAAGAGGGCGCCAACGCACTGCAGATCGGTGGCGACGCCCCCACCATGCTCGCCGAGGCCGCCAAGATCGGCGTCGGTTGGGGGTACACCGAGATTAACTTGAACGTGGGCTGCCCCTCCAATCGGGTACAAGCGGGGTGCTTTGGCGCAGTGCTCATGCGCCGCCCCGAGCAGGTCGCCCGCTGTGTCGAGGCCATGCGCGCGGCCGTCACCGTGCCTGTCACCGTCAAACACCGCATCGGCGTGGACGAGCTCGACCACTACGACCACATGCGGCACTTCGTCGACGTGGTCCTCGCAGCCGGTGCCGACCGCTTCACCGTACACGCCCGCAAAGCGTGGCTTAACGGCCTGTCGCCCAAAGAGAACCGGAATGTACCGCCGCTCCGCTACGACGATGTGTACCGTCTAAAACGCGAGCTGCCCCACGTAGCCATCGAGATCAACGGCGGCATCAAGACCCTCGACCAAGCCGCCAAACAGCTCGAGCAGGTGGACGCGGTGATGATCGGCCGTGCAGCCGTCGACCCCCCAATGGTGTTTGCTCAAGCCGATCAACGCATCTTCGGCGCCGAGCGAACCCCCATCACTCGGGTCGAGCTCGTCCACCAGATGGTCGACTATGCCGCTCGTTTCGCAGGACCAACCTTCAAGCTCACCCACATCACCCGGGACATGCTAACCCTCTACGCGGGCATATCGGGTGCGCGGGCTTGGAAGCGGGCGCTCGCCGAGGGTACGTCTGGGGTCGGGGCCTCACCCCAGGCCATTCTGAACGCGCTTCACGCCACCGAGCAGGCCCAAGAGCAGCAGTTAGCGGCGCAACAGACCTACACGCGATAGCGAGCGGCCATGTCTGTGCTCATCGCTGAACAAATCGAGAAGTCTTGGGGAGACCGCCATGTCCTCCGGGGCTGCAATATCCGTGTCTCCCAACGAGATCGTGCTGCCCTTGTCGGCAACAACGGCTCGGGAAAGTCCACGCTCCTAAAGATTCTCGCCGGTATTCACGAACCCGACACGGGCGAAGTCAAGCTGCGCGGAACCATCGCTGTTCTGCACCAGCGACCCGAGCTCTCCGGCGAGACCGTTGCGGACGCCGCGGCTGCATCCGTAGCGTGGCATGCCACCCTGCTCCACGACTACGAAGCGGCCTTGGTCGACGGCAACAATAATCTTGCCGCCGACCTCCAAGACCAACTCGATCACCGCGGTTGGACCGTCGAACACCAAGTCAGCTCGGTCCTGGGCAAGGTGGGGGCTCCCCCCATGGACGCAAAGCTCGCGAGCCTATCGGGCGGCGAACTCCGTCGAGTCGCGCTGGCCACGGTGCTTCTCCAACAACCCGACGTCCTGCTGCTCGACGAACCGACCAACCACCTCGACGCAGACGCCGTCGAGTGGCTTCAGGCCTTCCTCATCGGCTACCGCGGTGCGGTTCTCCTGGTCACGCACGATCGTTACTTGCTCGAAGCCGTGGCCGAACGCATCGTCGAAGTCAACGAGGGCCTTTGCGATAACTACCAGGGCTCTTACGCCGACTACCTCATCCAGCGCGCCGAGCGCCGTGCCCGCCTTTCGGTCAAGCGCGACCGCCACTTACGCATGATCACCCAAGAAGCCGCCTGGGCATCTCGCTCCCCCTCGGCCCGGTCCACCAAGCAGAAAGCCCGGCTACAGCGCCTCGACACCCTGCGCGAGAACGTGCCCCAGGTCACAGACCGCACCTTCAACTTCAGCTTCACGTCGGGAATTCACGCTGGAACCACCCTGCTCCAAATCCGCGACCTCACCAAGTCCTTTGGCGATCGCACCCTATTCGACGGTGTCAACTTCGAGGTCCGACCCAAAGAGCGTCTGGCCATTCTTGGGCGCAACGGCACGGGAAAAAGTACGCTTCTCAAGCTGATACAGAACATGTACCCGCCCGATCGCGGCAGCATAGACAAGTACAGCCGGGCCACCATCGGCGTACTCGACCAGGCCCGCACAGGCCTCAACAATACCGACACCGTTCTCGATGCCGCCGGCGATGGCAAGCGCATCGTCACCATCGGCGACCAAGACGTGGCGGTGCAAACCTTCCTGGGCCTGTTCGCCTTCCCCCGTCAGATGTTCGAACAGAAAGTGTCCTCACTCTCGGGCGGCGAACACGCCCGGCTTCTGTTGGCCAAGCTCATGCTCTGTGGCCACCAAATCCTGCTCCTCGATGAGCCTACAAACGATCTCGACCTGCTCACGCTACGCGTACTCGAAGAGGCCCTCCTCGGCTTCGACGGTGCCGTGATCATCGTCAGCCACGACCGCGCCTTCGTGGACCGCGTCGCCACCGCCGTGCTCTCGTTCGACGAAGACGGGCAAGTCGTCCAGTACGCCTCTCGAATACAGGCGAACGCCGCCCGAGATCGCGCGCGTAAAGCCATCGCCGAGGTCACGACCAAGACCGTCTCCAAGCCCAAAGGGAAGGCGAAAAAGTCCCAAAGCCGTTTGTCTTTCAAGGAACGAAGCGAGCTCGGCGGGCTGCCCGCGTTGCTCGAAGAGAAAGAGCGTATCCGAGCCGAAAAGGAAGCCGAACTGGGCCATCCCAACACCTACAAGAACCGCTCCAACGAAATTCCAGCGCTTACGGCAGAACTCGAATCCTTGGTATCCCAGGTCCAGGCGCTCTACGCCCGCTGGGAAGACCTCGAAGAGCGTGCATAGCGTCGAGCGCGTGTTCCCCTTGAGTCACAGACGTTCGATCCGATAGTATAGGGAAGGAGAACCGCGTGTACCTGGTCTGGACCGCCGTCATCGTAATTCTGATCGGGCTGCTGGCTCGACGTTGGAACTACGAGCGTAGCCTCGCGTTCAGCAGGCGACAGGCGATGGCTGCACGAAGACTGCGCTTGCGCCTAATCGCTCCAGGGCAACTCAGTGGGAGCCGCGCCGGCTTGGCCATCCGCGTTCGCCATATTCAGAGCACCCTGACGCAGCCGGACCAACAAATGACCGAGATCGTCGTGGTGATTCCCAGCCAGGTTCCGGTCCCGCTACACATGATTAGTCGGACGATTGGCAGAAAAGCCATCGACGACAACTTCGAAGACACGATCAACATGCCCTCGCTCGATGAGCATTTCATCATCCGTGGAGAAGACGAAGACAAGGTGAATCAGCTCCTAGCGAATCCAAACGTCAACCGTCTGCTGTTGCTGATCAGTAAGAACAGCGCCACGTTCGACCTCAACGGACGCCACGTTCGCATTCGACACGCCGGCGATATCTGCGTCATAACCGACACACATCTTGACCACGCCGTGGCCCTCGCCATTGCCCTCGCCCGAGCCTGGCATGGTCCCTGGCGAGAGTGGGCCAAGGCCCGAAACTGGACCGTCAACGACCACGGCCGTCGCGTCGCCGGACGTTTCCACGGCACCCAGATCGACGTGCGGGAGATCGTCAACCCCGCGGGCAAGACCTTCACCCGAATCACCGCCGACATCGTGGGCGGAATGCCCGGCGGCTTGTGCATCCAACACATCGACCTAGCGCCGCCCGACACCCAGCCCTTCCACAAGGACGCGCCAGATCTCTACGCCACCGCCAACATTCCCGAGGCGGTCCATCGCCTACTCCGCACCCCCGACCTAGTCAACGCCGTTCGCTGGCTGGTGGTGC
>JAACDH010000612.1 GCA_009936995.1 Rhodobacterales bacterium | reverse complement strand
TGCAGTTGATGTAGCTGACGACCAGGTGTTCAGGATGCTCTGCTTTCCACGCCAGCAGTTGGTCGGCGGGACAAGAATCGGCCAGCGAGCAGCCGGCCGCCATATCGGGCACGATGACGATTCGTTCGGGGTTCAAGATCTTGGCGGTCTCGGCCATAAAGTGCACGCCGCAGAACAAGATGACGTCTGCTTCGGTGTCGCGGGCGGCCTTGGCTAACTGAAGAGAGTCACCGATGAAGTCAGCGAGATCTTGGATATCGTCTTCTTGGTAGTAGTGGGCCAAGATGACCGCGTTGCGCGCTTTGCGGAGGCGATCGATTTCGTCGAGTAGATCGATGTCAGCGGGAATGTTCGCGTGCATGAGGCGCTCCTTGAAGGGACTCCCTTAACCACTTGGGCCGCATCGTATAGTCCCGAATTCGGTCACTGACCTCGTGGGTGGTAGGCTTTGTGTAAGGCGGCCAATCGCGCCTGGGTCACGTGGGTGTAAATCTGGGTTGTGGAGATGTCGGCGTGGCCAAGCATCGCTTGAAGCGACCGCAGATCGGCACCGTGCTCTAGCAGATGGGTGGCAAAAGCGTGGCGAAGCACGTGTGGCGACACCTTCCCATGTATGCCAGCTTCGACCTTGTATTTTTGTATCCGTTGCCAGAAGTTCTGTCGCGTCATGGCGCTACCCCTACGACCCACGAAACACTGGGGCGCGCGCGTCTTAGGATCATGGTGTGGCCGCGCCTCGACGAGATACCGCTTCAGAAGCTCCAGTGCGGTCTGCCCAACGGGAACAATGCGCTCCTTGTCTCCCTTTCCGATCACCTGAACCAAGCCTTCGCGTGCATCTACACCTCGAAGTGGCAAAGTGACGAGCTCGGTCACGCGAAGGCCCGTGCTGTAGAGCAGCTCGATCATTGCCGCATCCCGAAGTCCCAAGGGCTTGGAACGGTCTGGGGCGGCCAGTAGTGCTTCGACTTGCTGGGCCGAGAGCACCGTTGGAAGTGGGTTTGGGAAACGGGGTCCGTCGACCCGCTCGGTCGGGTCGCTTTCAATGTGCTTTTCTCGGACCAAAAATCGAAACAGCTGACGAATGCTGGTTCGAGCTCGGGCGATGGACCTAAGGCCCAATTCGCGCTCTCGATCGAGGTACACGAGGTGGTCGGCGACAGCCCCTTGGTCGTAATGGCTTGGCTGGATGAGTCCCCTGCCCGCTCCCCAGGTGGCAAACCGCCGAAGATCATGGCTGTAGGCCATGATTGTGTTCTGCGAGCGGTTTCGCTCGACGGTCAGGTAGTACAGGAATCCCTCTATGGCGTGGTCCACGGTCTAGCTCCTGAGCTGTGTCCGTAGATCGTACAGTGCGTTGAGGGCTTCGCGGGGACTCATGCTGTCGGGATCAAGCTTTTCGAGTGCAGTTCGGACGGGATCGATGGGGGTGGGAGCCGGTGCTTCGAGGTCGACCACCGAGGGCGCCTGGATCGCCCCAAACAGAGACAGCTGCTCACGTTCGTTGCGAGGCGCGTGTTTCTCGAACCGAGTGAGGAGTCGCCGGGCGCGGTCGATGACATGGTCGGGGATGCCGGCGATTCTAGCGCACTGAATGCCATAGGACCGACTGGCCCCACCTTCCTTAAGTCGGCGCAGAAACACAATCTCTTCGCCGCTTTCGCTGACCGCGATGGACTGATTCACGACGCCAGCACGCGTCTCGGCGAGTTCGCACAGCTCGTGGTAGTGCGTGGCAAACAGCGCGCGGCAGCTTAGCCGGTCGACCAGGTCTTCGGCCACGGCCCAGGCGATCGAGAGACCGTCATACGTGGATGTTCCACGCCCAATTTCGTCGAGGATAATCAAGCTTCGACCTGTAGCCTGATGCAGGATGGCCGCAGTCTCCGCCATCTCGACCATGAACGTGGATTGCCCGCGTGCCAGGTCGTCGGCGGCACCTACCCGGGTGAAGATTCGGTCGGCGAGGCCTACCGTTGCGGACTCGGCCGGCACAAAGCTGCCCACTTGGGCGAGCAGCGCGATCAGCGCGACCTGACGCATAATAGTACTTTTGCCTGACATATTCGGCCCGGTAAGTACGATAAGCTGACGATCGCTGGTGTTGAGGTCGATGTCGTTGGGCACAAAACGCTCCTCGACCATGCTCGCCTCGACCACGGGATGCCGGCCGGCGACGATGTGCAGCTGCGTGCTGTCCTCGACATGGGGACGTACCCAGCGGTATCGAACTGCACAGTCAGCCAACGCGCAGAGCACGTCGAGGCTGGCGAGCTTGGTTGCGAGGGTGAGAAGACGTTCAAGGTGGGCGCCCACCCGGGTACGGAGCTCGGAGAACAGTTCGTATTCGAGCCCCTTTCTGCGTTCGTCGGCGCCCAAGACCCTCTCTTCGAGTTCTTTGAGCTCGGCGGTGATGTACCGCTCGCAGTTCGAAAGCGTCTGCTTGCGTAGGTATCGCTCGGGCACCTTGTGAACGTGGGCCTTGGTAACCTCGATATAGTATCCAAATACACGGTTTTTGCGAATTTTCAGGCTGGTGATGCCGGTCTCTGCTTGTTCTTGGGCCTCGAGCTTCGCGATGATGCCGACGCCCTCGAAACTCAAGCGGGCGAGCTCGGAAAGTTCGGCGTGAGCCTCGGGGTTGAGCAGTCCCCCTTCGGTGACGCTGATCGGCGGCTCGTCGATCAGCCAGAGGTTGAGGTCTTCGGAGATGTCGGCGCACACGTCGGCGGGCACATGGGACTGCAGTCCCGGCATCTGACGGGCGTGATGCGCGATGGCAGGGGCGGCCGCTAGCGACCGTTTCAGTGCAGCAAGGTCTCGGGCATGGGCGGTGTTGTGCCCGATTCTGGCGCCAATACGCTGAATATCGGCCACACCGCGTAGGGCCTGGCGAAGGTCATCGCGGTTGACGCTGTCTGTGATGAGGGCCTGGATGGCGTCTTGACGCGCGAGGATTGTGGCCACATCGAGAAGCGGAAAAACTAGCCAGTCCCGAAGTAATCGAGAGCCGGGAGCGGTTCCGGTGCGATCGACCAAGTGCAGGAGGCTTCCCTTGCGGCGCCCGCCGATGAGTGTGCGGGTGAGCTCGAGGTTCCTTCGGGTGGTTTGGTCGATGACCATGAAGCCACCGGTATGGTACGGCCGCAGAGTATGGACGTTGGCCAGTGCGGTACCCAGGCTATCGCGGGCGTATCGAAGCACCGCTCCCGCAGCGCAGAGCGAGGGGTCGTCTTGACGGATCCCCAGGCCACGGGTGTCGTGCAGTCCCAAGGCCTCGGCTAACTCCCGGTGGGACTCGGTGCGGCTCCATGCCTCGGACTCGAGCTCGGACCGGGCGATTCCATGAAGGGCGTCGGCTAGCATTGGCTCTAATGTGCTGGGTCCAACAAGAGCTTCGCGAGGCTCCATACGGGCGATCTCGTGAGCGGCGGCGGAGACTCCCTCGACGGTTGTGCAGCGAAAATCACCGGTGCTTGTGTCGAGGAAGGCCAATCCGAACTGGCCTCCTTCCCGTTTGACCGACACCAGGAAACAGGGAGCCCTACCTTCGAGTGTGGTGGGGTTGAGCGCTACACCTGGTGTGACCACACGAACCACCGCCCGCTTGACCAAACCCTTTGCTTTGCGCGGATCTTCGACTTGTTCGGCGATGGCGACGCGGTACCCAGCGGCGACCAAGCGCTCGATGTAGCCCGCGGCCGCATGGTGGGGAACACCGGCCATGGGCACCGGATCCGGGTTCTGTTTGTTCCGAGCAGTGAGCGTAAGTTCGAGCTCTCGAGAGGCGATCTCGGCGTCCTCGAAGAACATCTCGTAGAAGTCGCCCATTCGGAAGAACAGGACCTCGCGGGGGTGCGCCTCCTTGATCGCCAGATACTGCTTCATGAGAGGCGTAGTCGCGCGCTTGCTCTCGGGACGGGGCAGC
>JAACDH010000098.1 GCA_009936995.1 Rhodobacterales bacterium | reverse complement strand
GGCCTCACGGTCTGGGGGTTTTTGCTTTTCGAACGCCTCCCGGACTATCGGGCACCGCGGATCTGGGTCAGGACGGCGTGTGCTGTTGTGGACAGGCCGTCGGGGTCAAGGGCGGCTTCTAGGCTGCGGCTGACCAAAGTCTTCTCAAAGGCCGTCTCTCGCTCGGACTCCGACAGGTCGTACCAGGCGGGTGCACTGCGAAGTTCGCCGTGGAATCGCTGTCGAAAGGCGCTGACGACTTGTTCGATGAGGGGGTCGTTCATGACCACTCCAGGGTGATTCCGCTTCGTCCCAGGCATTCAAGTAGCAAGGCACGGGCGCGTCCCACGTTCTTGAGGAAGGTGTTCAACTTCATGTCGAGAGACCGGGCGAGGTCGCGGTCGGAACAGGCGCCTGCCGTACTCAATCGAGCTTGGAGGGCCGCTGCGGGTTGCCCGGGTAGCAGGTCCCGACACTCGGCGAGGTGTTTGCGTAGGGCTGGGTCGGGGTGGATGGGCTCGGTCACTGGCGTGAAGGCTTCCAACACCTCGGGTTCAAGAACGGCCACTCGCTCACGTCGCATCACGTCAATGGCGTGATTGCGACAGATGCGGCTGGCGATTCGCAGCAGGGCGTTCGCCTTGCCGTCTTGCCTGACCTTGGGAGCCACCTGCCAGGTTCGCAGGAGGGACTCTTGGAGGACCGCTTCGACGTCCACCGACTTCGCGAAACTTCGCAGACGCAGTCGTAGAACGGGCTCCGCGCCGGCGAGCCAAGACCCGAAGGCCCGTGCATCACCCGCGCGGATGGCGTCGAGATGGACGTCGAGGTCGGTCACGCAATCTCCACGGGGGTACCGCGCCACTGTAGCGCCGGGAGCGGTCTGGCGTCATCCCATCGCAGGGTGATGCGTACGGTCTGTCCGGCGGTCAGCGCGCCGGCTCGTGTGGTTCCCTTGGCAACGGATAGGGTCGTGCCATCGATGAGCTTGAGATCGGCAGGATCCCAGTCCACATCTTGGTCGAGGACCCACTCGAGGACGAGGGTGCCGTCCTTGCGCAGCCGGATCCGGGCGTGGATGACGGCGCCTCCCTCGTCGGGGGCGTCGAGGAAGACATCGTGGTCGGCTGCTTCCTCTTCTTCGCGCTCGAATGCGTCGAATTCAGCGGATTCCTCCATCGGAGCCGACGCTGGGTACTCCGCGGCCGGTTCTGGCCCGGGGAAGAAGCCGCCCATGACGTCCATCACCTTCTCGACGAGCCTCTTGGACTTCTTCGACTGTTTGGCGGCATCCAGGCGACTGGGAGCGGCGCTGCCAGCTCGCAGGGCGGGCATGGGAGGTGCGGGTGGAGCCATGGCCGATCGAGACGCCATTCGAAGCCGCATGGCCTTGGGCTGTGGACTGGAGGTGGTGCGGAGTCCAACCCCTTGGGCGCTCATTCCGTAGGGCAGCGCTTGAGGCACGTCAACCTTGCGGATGGGTGCGCCGGGGTCGACCGTGACCTCGTCGCTGACGGCCAACCAGCTGGTGAGCCGGGTGGCGATCCGATGTTGAAGTCCCAGGGCAGTGATCGCAGCGTCCACACCCTCGGATTGACCGGCGGCGCGCTGCAACTCCAGGTCGGCCACGGCGTCGCGAGCCCAGCGGGTGGCGATGCCTCGGCGCCCCTCGCCAGGCGCAGTCGGTGGGACGTTCACGGTGGTCTGCCAAGGACCGGTAGCGGTGCGACCGGTGAGCGTCAGGGTGCCCCCGGAAGCTTGGACGGCGAGGCTCAATCTCGAGGGAGAACCTGCGTAGACGTCGACCGAACGCAGCCCCTGTCCGACCAGGGCTGCGCCGCTCACCTGAAGCTCGGTGATCAAGGGCGCGGTGGTGCGTCGGAGCAACGTCTGCTTGGCTTTGTCGACAGATTCATCGAGGCCCAGAACCACTTCGACGCCTGCGCCTGCCCGAGCCAGAGGGGTCATTAGGCCGCGATTGACACCCGAGCCGACGCCAACTGCATGTACGCGACTTCCGCTGGGCAGCTTGTTGAGTACGGTACCGATGATCTCGTGCTCGAAGCCAATGAGACCGTCCGAGACCAGCACGACTTGGCGTTGAGCGTCGCTACGAAGAGGGGTTATTGCCTCCAAAATGGCCGTGTGCATGTGGGTTCCGCCACCCGCTTGTTGCGACTCGAGCCAAGATAGCGCCGCGGCGCGGTTGGCCGCGCTCATCGACACCGGACCCGACTTCCACGGGCTGGTACGCGACGAGAAGCTGATCATCTCCAGCCGATCGCGGTCGGTGAGGGACTGAATCATGGCTCGACACAGGTCTTTTAGCTGCTGAAGTGGCCGGCCACCCATGGAGCCAGAGGTGTCGAGGAGCAGGATGAGGTCGCGGGCGACCGCCACCTGGAAGTCGGGCTGGGCTGGTATCAGGGTGAGTTGGGCGTAGGCGGTGGCGTCTTCGGAGGGCCTACAGACGCGGATGGAAGTGCCGGGCTGTGCGCTACCGACCTTCCAAGAGACGGCGATATCTCTGTCCAAAGCCACGCCAGCCCCCAACGACACGGTGGAATCCTGGACGTCGATGGCGTGTGTGCTGGAACATGGAGGTGCCGTGGGCGTCTCCTGCAAGGTCAGCTGCAAAGTCGCGCGCGCCGGGGCCGGACCGTCCAGGACGTCGACTGAGATGCGGGAGGCGTCGGGTGTCCGGTTGCCGTGGAAGCGCGGTGCGACGACGGTTGGGAAGCGGTATTGCCAGCTATCCACCGACCAATTTAGGGGATGCTCGATGGTGATTTCAGCGGGGATGGACACCCCAGGAGGCACGTTGCCGAGCTCTTGGGTGAACAGATTGGGACGGTCCTGCTCGAGCAATGCGGCGGTTCGACCTTCCAAGATGGCTTGCTCAAACTGCTGCCGGGCGCTCTGCTTTTCGGCGACCTTTCCGGTGATTCGCCGTTCGCCGATCGTGAACGCGAAGTCGATGACCGCACCATCGGCGGGCAGGGGAAGCAGGTAGTGGAGTTGGAGCGGCTCGGACCACGGATTGTGGAAGGTCTGACGAACGATGGTGCAGGCCAAACCTTGGCCGGCGGTGGCTTCTAGGTGTACGTGGGACAGCGCCAGCTCTCGGCCGTCGGCGGCGACGAGTTGGCAGCCGGTGTTGGGGGTGGATTGGGTGGGCAGGGGATTGGGCATGACAGACATTAGCGTCTCCTCGGTGGGTTCGAGGGCGCAACGGCGAAAGGACCGATCCAGTGACAAAGAAAACTCAGAAAGTTGTTCTGAACGTCAGAGATTCTGTCACTCGAGGGTCGTAACATCAGTTACTTAGACGGTTTTGCAGACTGGCATCACCTAATCAGTATTTTGCGTCTGTCAGTGCGTTTGTGAGCGCCTCGACGTTGCCGACCAGGGTCACGGCCTCGTGTCCGGCGCGGGAGGTGACGGCTTGGGACATCGACTCGGGCGTCAATCACGTCGATGCCCCGAAGTGACGCCTGAAACCACAAGTGATCTGCAAGGTGTGGGGTCCTGTATTCGCCGTCTAGTTCAGCGGCGCTTTCCCCGGCCACATCGGTGGCGATGGCGAGCTGTTGTCGACCCGGTTGTTCGACAACGCCGACCCGAAACCCAGATGGGTAACAGAGGGAGGGGGCGTGCGCGGATTGGGCCAAAATTGGCGCGATAAAGGCGAGCGCGCAGTGGACTTGTGACCTTTGCGGTTGTTGAAAGGGATGTTGACGCGATATCAGCGGCGACAGTGGAGCGCACATGGGTCGTCGAAAGGGAAAATTTCGCTGGAGCAATGACGAGGAAGAGGAAGATCTCGAGTTCGAGACCAGCCGCGCGCAGCACAAGCGCGATCAGGTGGAATGGGAAGAAGTGATCCGCGAGCTCATCGAGCTCGAGCCCTCCTCCTGGGGATCTCTGCCGTTCGATGAGTTTCAGCGAGAGGCCCTCGTAGAGCTTTACGAGCTGTCGGCGAAGAAGCGCACCGCGTTCAAGCGACAGTTGGGCTACACCAAGGGGCTGTTTCGCGGCCAGGACATCACCCATCTGCGCGAAGCATTGGAAGATGGCATGCAATACGATCCTCCAGCGGCTCACGTGGACGCCGTACGCTGGGTGAAGCGGATGCTCACTCAGGGAGATACCGCGGTGACGGCGTTTGTAGATGCCCATGAAGAAGCCGATCGTCAGCTGCTGCGGCTGCTGTTGCGTAATGCGCGCAAGGAGCCGAATAGCAAGGCGCCACGCAAGCTTTTGGTCGCGTTGCGCGACGTGCTAAGCGCGTAGCCGACCGGTCGCTAGATACCCTTCAGATGCGGTTCTTGGGCGCCGTTGATGCCGATGTCGATGTCGAAAAGCGTGCCGTACCGATCCATCACGTACAGGTGGTCGCGTTCCCAGCCGCCAACGCCGCTTCCAAAGTGAAGCGCGCTTGTGTATTGGGCGCCTTCGAGCTTGAGAAAGTTGCCTAGCTTGGTGCCGTCGGCGGTGATCCGGCTGATTCTGCCGTCGGTTCGGATGGCGTAGAGGTTGCCACACTCGTCGGTGGTCATGCCGTCGAGCTCGGCCCCGCCGAAGGCGACGGTGACGCCGGCGACAAAAGTGGTGTCGCCGCCTTCGATGGGCAGGCTGTAGATATCGCCGGCTGCGTCGAGGTTGAAGTAGAGCGTGGTGAAGTCCGGCGAGAAGGCGAGGCCGTCCAGGTCTTGGCCGGGAAAGGCGGCCAGCTCCTCGAACGCTCCGGTGAGTGGGTCGACCCGAAGGACCCGATCGAAAGCCGTCACGTAAATGTCGCCATTGTTGTGGACAGCGATCGAGTTTGGCGAGTTGATCGAGCCGAGCAGGAGATTGAGCGCGCCGTCCGTGCCCAGTAAGTAGAGCGCGCCGTTGGCCTCGTCGGCGATGACGATGGTGCCGTCTTCCTGGAGGTCGAGTCCGGCGACCTCTTCGGACTCGAAGGGGGAGGTGAGCGTCCACGTTAGATCGCGGGTCATCTGCCACGCGCCATTGGCTTGGTCGGACACCGTGACGAAGTTGCCATCGCGGTCGAACGCGAACTCCTCGCCCGGATAGGTCAGCGACATCGATGACCACGTCATGGGCGGAAGGGGCGCGCAGGCGGTACCGCCGGACGTCGTCACCGTGGTCGTGGTGGTTGGCGGCGTGGTTACCATCGTCAACCCGGAGTCCCCGGTGGGTTCCGTGGGTTGACAGGCGACCAGATTCAAAATTGTCAGAACTACAATCACACCACCAGCCTAGCCAATCCGCTCCCATCTTAGGCTGAGGAAGTCAGGCTTTACATCTTGTCGACAAAACACGTGGCTTACACCCGGAATCATCACACCTCCCCCTTTCCTGACCCCTCCTTTCCCGACTCTGTGGTCTACAATCATTCGGATGGTGTTATCGCGCTAACAGGAGTTTCCCTCTCGCCGTGCAGCGCCTTCTCTCCATCGCCGATGCCATTGACCGCCTCAACGCCGCTGTCGGACGTCTGGTCTCGTGGCTTGTCCTGATCATGGTCCTGGTCGGCGCATTCAACGCCATCGGTCGATACTTAGGCCCGCTCATCGGTATTCGATTGGCCTCAAATGGTTGGCTCGAGCTTCAGTGGTACCTCTTCTCCTTGGTCTTCCTCCTCGGAGCCGGAGACGCGCTTCGCCGAGACGCCCATGTGCGGGTCGATGTGCTCTACGGGCAGCTGAGTGTCCGCCGAAAGGCCGCCCTCAACCTCGCTGGAACCCTCCTGTTCCTACTTCCATTCTGCGTTTTCGCCGTCTGGATGACCTATCCGAGCGTGCTCGCCTCCTGGCAGGTCCTCGAGGGCTCTCCCGACGCCGGCGGACTGCCTAGATACCCAATTAAAAGCGCTATTCTCGCCTGCTTCGTCCTTCTTGGACTTCAGGGCATCGCCCAAGCCATCCGCCACACCCAGACGCTGACGCAGACACAATGAACCACGATTTCCTCGGTCCGCTGATGTTTGTGGTGGTATTCATCCTGATTTTCTCGGGATACCCCGTCGCTTTTTCCCTCGGGGGAACCGCGCTCATCTTCGCGTTTGTCGGCGTGGCGCTCGGCTTCTTCGACTGGGCGCTGATGTACGCGTTCCCGGAGCGCGTATTCGGCATCATGTCCAACTACGTGCTGCTGGCGATTCCGTTCTTCATCTTCATGGGCACTATCCTCGAGAAGAGCCGTTTGGCCGAGGATTTACTCACAACTATCGGCGCCCTTTTCGGCAACCTTCGGGGTGGATTAGCGCTGGCTGTGGTGTTTGTCGGTTCGCTTCTCGCCGCGGCCACGGGCGTCGTTGGCGCCTCTGTCGTCACCATGGGCCTCATCTCCATGCCCGTCATGCTGCGCTACGGCTACTCCAAGTCTTTGGCGGCCGGTGTCATCTGCGCTTCGGGAACGCTCGGTCAGATTATTCCGCCCAGCGTGGTGCTCATTGTGCTGGCGGATCAGCTCCAGGTCAGCGTCGGCGACCTGTTCATGGGCAGCATCGTGCCGGGTTTGATGCTGGCGAGCTTCTACGCCATCTACGTGGCTGGTGTCGCCCTCTTTCAGCCTAGCGCCGCTCCAGCGCTGCCACCAGAAACGCGTGCCGAGAGCGGAAGAGCGCTGCTCGGCCAAGTTGTGCTGGTGATGATTCCGCCGTTAGTGCTCATCTTAGTCGTTCTAGGAAGCATCTTTTTTGGCGTTGCGACCCCAACAGAGGCGGGAGCCCTGGGCGCGGTGGGCGCGATGATGCTGGCTGCAGCCAACGGGCGAATGACCCGACACGCACTCAACGCCGCGATGGACGAGACCACCAAGCTCACCAGCATGGTCGTGTTTCTGCTCATCGGATCCACTGCATTTTCCCTGGTCTTTCGCGGCCTATACGGCGACATCTGGATCGAAGACCTGCTCACCAACTTGCCTGGCGGACGCATCGGCTTGCTGGTGGTGGCCAACGTGGTCATCTTTATCCTCGGCTTCTTCATCGACTTCTTCGAGATCGCCTTCATCGTGCTACCCCTGCTGCTGCCCGCCGCCCGCATCCTCGACATCAACTTGGTGTGGTTCGGTGTCATGATCGGGATGAACCTTCAGACCTCGTTTCTCACGCCACCGTTCGGCTTCTCGCTCTTCTATTTGCGAGGCGTAGCCCCCGAAGAAGTCACCACCTCAGATATCTATAGAGGCGTACTGCCTTTCATTTGCATTCAGATCTTGGGATTGGCGCTCATCTGGATCTTTCCTGAGCTGGTCACTTGGGGCCTGGATTAGTCGCCATCGGGCTTAATCTGATACGCTCGGTGCTCTCTGGGAGTGCACGATGAAACGACGCGATTTTCTCTCGACAGCCCTGGTGGGCGGAGCGGCCCTTACCGCCTGTGGTGCGCCCGCAGAGGGGGTCGGCCCAGCAGTTCACACCGGCAAACGGGTTCGTTGGCGGTTGGCGTCGAGTTTCCCGCGTTCGCTAGACACGCTCTGGGGGGCGGCCGAGGTGATGGCGGACCGTGTGAAGGTCATGACCGACGGGCAGTTCGACATCCGCTGTTATCCCGCTGGCGAGATTGTCCCTGGCCTTCAGGTAATGGACGCAACCCAGCAGGGGACCGTGCAGATCGGCCAGACCGCCGGCTACTATTACATCGGAAAGAACCCCGCGCTCGCGTTCGACACCTGCGTTCCTTTCGGGCTTACGGCACGTCAGCAGAACGCCTGGCTGACCGAAGCGGGTGGCCTCGAGCTGATGCAAGGCGTGCTCTCCGACTTCAACCTGATGTCGATTCCAGGAGGAAATACTGGCGTTCAGATGGGCGGCTGGTTCATTCCCGAGGTCAACAGTCTCGCCGATCTCCAGGGCCTCAAGATTCGAATCCCCGGCATGGGCGGCAAGGTGATGCAGGCCCTGGGAGCCGTGCCGCAGACCATCGCCGGTGGGGAGATCTACCCAGCGCTGGAGCGGAAGACCATCGACGCGACCGATTGGGTGGGTCCGTATGACGATGAGAAGCTCGGCTTTCACAAGGTGGTCAAGAACTACTATTATCCCGGGTGGTGGGAACCTGGCCCGAACCTGAGCTTCTTCATTCACACGAAGAGCTTCGAGCAGCTGCCGAAGACGTACCAGGAGATTCTCGCGACGGCTTGTCGAGAGGCGGGCATGATGATGCAAATGAAGTACGACTACGAAAATCCAGCTGCGCTGAAGAGAATTGTGGCGTCTGGAGTCATCACGCGTCCCTTCAGTGATGATCTCATGAAGGCCGCGCAAAAGGCGTCGGCGCAGATTCTCGCCGAGGAAGCGGCGAAGGATGAGGCGTATCGCAAGATCTATGATCATTGGAGTGCCTTTCGTAAAGACAGCTTCAAGTGGTTCGGACTCGCCGAATTGGCGTATGCGCGTTTCAGCTTCGAGCCCTAGCCTCGATGTATCGGGGAATTGGCCTTGTGAGCCGAGGCGCTGATCCTCCACGATCCCGATGAGGACTTGGTCAACGCAGGGTTCGTCTGCTCCGGTGCGTCTTGGCCGAGATCCTTCACCTGCAGATGACACGGCGGGTGTCACCCCCGAGTCTACTGTCTCGTAGAATCGTCTACAGGGGTTCGTGATGATGTCGACACAACGGGGCGTGTTCGCTCTCCTTCTGCTCATTCCAGCGGGTGCGCTCGCCATGCAGGTGCAGACCACTCGGCCCGAACTTTGCGGGCTCTCGCACCATGTGGTGGTGGCTGAAGTCACCGACATCTCCACCCAGTGGACGGACGATGTGGCCGGTGGCATAGAACGTATCGCCCATGTGGCCGTGTCGGACGCTGTGGTAGGCCCGCCGGTGGTTCAGCTCGAGCTGGTGCTTCCGGGCGGTCGAATCGGAGAGCTTGCCCAGGTCGTCGAGGACGTGCCCAATCTGGTCACCAATGGCCGTTACTTGCTGTTCATCTCTCCCGATATGTCCGGAAAACTCAACGTCATCGGTGGTGAGCAAGGCGCGATTCGGATTACGCCGGCAGGCGCGCGTGTGGGCGAGACGCTGACCCAAGCCTTGGCGTCTGTGGAGGTCTGTCGTGCGAAATAGGTCGCCCCTCCGTTTCTTCCCTCTTTTGGGCGCCTTCTTGGTTGCCAACGCTTTCGCCTACAACGTCTCCGGCTACGACTGGACTTGGCAGCCCACCCCTATCGACGACCCGTTCGAACTGAACGTGAACACCTTCCCAGGAAGCGCGGGCACGCCAGTGAACATCGAGGCGGCCTGGGTTGGTGCCATGGACGAGTGGACTGTCGTCGGTGGATCCCCAATCTTTTCGTTCATCCATGGCGGCCTAACCACGTCTACCTCATGGCAGTCTGACGGTCGGATGATTGGCCAGTGGTACCCCAACTCGCCCAGCGGGGGTGGCACCTTGGCCATCGCCCAGTATTGGATTAGCGGTGGCAGCGATATCACAGATTGCGCCATTCGCTTCTACGGCTCGAATGGCTTCGGGACCGTAGACTGGAGCGCCGACCCGGCTGGCGCCTCCGCGAGCGAGATGGACCTACAGCTGGTCGCGACGCACGAGCTGGGGCACTGCCTTGGATTGAACCACTCGAACACCGGCAGCGCCACCATGTATGCGTCGGCTCAGGGGGGTACCGGACCTGCTGCGCGCGACATCGATCAGGACGACATTCTCGGGCACCAGGCCATCTATGGCGCGGGCGCCGATGCCAACTTGATCTTCGTGAACCACATCTGGACCGAGGTAGGCGATGGCGATGGTCTGCTCGAGGCCGGTGAGCAGGTGGAAATTCGTGTAAACGCAGATAATAGCGCGTCGATTGCCGCACTCAGCGCCAGGGCGATCCTCACCACCGCCGAGCCCGACGCTATCTTGGTCAGCGACATCGGACTCCCTCAGACCGACCCCGACCACACGGCATTCTCTAACGACAACTATCTGGGCATCACCTTCGAGATCGGCCCATTATGCGACTACAATGGCCAGTTCGACATGGAGGTCACTCTCTACGCGGACAACTTCACCACCGGAACGCCGGTGCCCATCTCGTTCCCCATCGATTGCTTCGGCACCGACACCGATGGCGACGGCGTCAACAACGCAAACGACCAGTGTCCGGGCTTCGACGACACCCTCGACGCGGACGGTGACACCGTCCCGGACGACTGCGACAACTGCGTCACGACCCCCAACACCTCGCAAGCGGACGCCGATGGGGACGCCGTCGGTGATGCCTGCGACGTGTGCGCGTTGGGCGACGACAACATGGACACCGATCTCGACGGCATCGCCGATGCCTGCGATGTGTGTCCCTTTGGCAGTGAAGTGGATGACGGCGACGGTGACGGTGTGGCGGATGGCTGTGACAACTGTGCCGCTATCGCCAACGCCGGCCAAGCAGATGCGGACGCAGATGGCGTGGGGGATCCTTGTGATATCTGCGCCAACGGAGACGACGCCCTAGACGCCGATGGCGACGGCGTTCCCGATTTTTGCGACGTCTGCCCGGCCGGCTCCGACACGCTAGACACTGACGGCGATGGCGTGTTCGACGGTTGCGACATCTGCGGACTCGGCGACGATACCATCGACGGTGATGGCGATGGCGTGCCCGACGCCTGCGACATCTGTCTCCTCGGTGATGACGTCATCGACACCGACAACGACACGGTTCCCGACGCCTGTGACGCCTGCGCCAACAGCAACGATCTGCTGGACGCCGACGCCGATACGGTGCCAGACGGCTGCGACCTGTGCGACGGCTTTGACGACACCCTAGACGCTGATGCAGACGGCGCGCCGGACGGTTGCGACGTTTGCCCAGATGGAAACGACTTCTCCAACTCCGACCTCGATGCCCTGGCCGATGGCTGCGACAACTGCCCGAACATCCCGAATAATACCCAGATTGACGGCGATGGCGATGGCGTAGGCGATGTCTGCGACCAGTGCGCTGGAAGCGATGATGCCCTCGACGGCGACGGCGATGGTGTGCCCGATGACTGCGACCTCTGCCTCGCCGGCGAGGATCGCGTCGATAGTGATTTTGACAATGTGCCGGACGCCTGCGACCTCTGCCCCGGCGGAAACGACAACCTCGACAGCGACACGGACGGGGTGCCTAACGGCTGCGATCTCTGTCCGACAGGCGATGACGCTGTGGACTCCGATGGCGACACCGTCCCGGACGCCTGCGATGCTTGCGAGGGCTTTCCCGACAGCCAAGATGCAGATGGCGAAGGCGTTCCAGACGATTGTGACCGGTGTCCGGGCTACACCGATTACCTCGATGATGACGCCGACGGCGCGCCCAATGCCTGCGATGTTTGCCTGGGCTTCAACGACGCCGACGACACGGATGGCGACGGCGTTCCCAACGGCTGCGACGTGTGCGCGGCCGGCGACGACAACCTCGACGCCGATCTCGACGGCGTGGCCGATGCTTGCGACCAATGTCCTGGTTTTGACGACACGATCGACACCGATGGCGACGGCATTGCCGACGGCTGCGATCTGTGTGGTGCCGGTGGCGACGGCTTCGACACCGATGGCGACGGCGTCCCCAACGCATGCGACGCCTGCGTTGGGTTCGACGACTACATCGACGGCGATGGCGACGGCGTGCCGGACGGCTGCGACGCCTGTCCCGGCTTCGACGACGCCCTAGATTCCGATGGCGATCTCGTACCTGATGGCTGCGATGTGTGCCCCGGTGATGACAACGTCGACGCCGATAACGACGGTATTGCAGATGCTTGCGACGTCTGTCCTCTCGGAGACGACACCCTCGATGGCGACGGAGATGGTGTCGCCGACGCCTGTGACCTTTGCCTTGCCGGAAACGACGCCTTCGACTCCGACGGCGACGGCGTGCCGAACGCTTGCGACGTCTGTCCCGGCTCCGACGACGCCCTCGACGCGGACGCCGACGGCGTCCCGGACGGCTGCGACATCTGCGCGGGCGGCGACGACACCCTCGACAATGACGGCGATGGAATCCCCAACGCCTGCGACACCTGCGTCTCCCTGCTCGATGACGACGGCGACGGTGTCCCCAACGACTGCGACGTCTGCGCGCTCGGCGACGACAACCTCGACACCGATGGCGATGGAACGGCCGACGGTTGCGACCTCTGCGAAGGTGCCGACGACGCCCTCGATGCCGACGGCGACGACGTTCCCGACGGCTGTGATGCGTGTCCCGCCGGACAAGATGGCCTCGACTCTGATGGGGATGGCATCTACAACGCCTGCGACCAATGTCCAGGCTCCAACGACGCCCTCGACGCTGATGGCGATGGCGTCGCCAACGGCTGCGACGTCTGCAGCGGTGGGGACGATAACCTCGACGCCGATGGTGACGGAACGGCC
>JAACDH010000611.1 GCA_009936995.1 Rhodobacterales bacterium | reverse complement strand
GGCTGCTCACTCAGATCGACACGGGCCCGGCGCTGGCGCAGATTCGTGGTTGGTGGGCGAAGCTGTAGCTACTTCAGCCAGTCCGCCACAATCTGCAGCCCCTCATCTTCGCGATGCATGCAGTAGTGCGGATCGTAGTCGGCCAGCGGCGTACAGGAGATGACCTCTACATCGGGCAGCGCCAAGCCCAACGCCTCGGTGGTGTGGTTCGGAACCTGCCAATCGCCGACGCCCATCAGCAGCACCACGGGCGTGGTCTCGGACGGCGCCATGGCCATCGGATCTGCGGGGTCCATGCCCCACTGAAACAACATCAGCGCAGGGTGCAAGCGATCCACCTGAAGCTGCGCCGCCTCTTCGGTGATGCCAATACTGGCGCCAACCACCTGACCGATCGCAGGATCATCCTCGGCGGAGAAGCCCAACAGTGGCAATAGCAAATTGGTGAGACTGTCGGGGTCGTCCGACGCAAGCAGGCCCGTGGCCAGCACGAACTCCGTGTACACGCCGCCGCTGCCCGACCCAAGGGCGGACTCGTACGCATCGGGCTCGGGCGCGACCGACAGGTGGGTGGTGACCGAGCCCAACGAGTGACCGATCTTCCGCACATTGACGCTGTCGAACTGGAGCTCGGGGAACTGCGCTTCGAGACCCTCTTGGGCGAAGCGACGGAGCACATGGCCCTCGATGGCGGTCTGCCGCTCATTGTCGCGGAAGGCCGGAAGATTGACGATGTTGTAGTAGCCCAGCGAACCATCGGTATAACCGGTGTCGATCAAGGGATACCGGGTGCCGTACAGAGGCGCATCGTGAGAGAGCACGGCCCAACCGGCGTCCGCCCAGACCGCAGCCAGATCACGGCCCCGATCGTTGCCATTCCGACGCTGCACCGCGTTGTAGGCGTGTCCACCCGTTCCGTGGTCATAGATGATGATGCCCTGGATGGGCTTGGGGTCGCCATTGGCGTCGAGGGGGATCTGCAGCACCACCCGGGCGTAGTCATCCTCTGCCGCACCGACGAATTTACCGCCCTCGAACGGGATTCGGCCGGTGATGATATCGAAGTCGCCCAGGTGTGCCAGGCCGGGAGACATGAACGGTCGGTCGCCCAGGCCCTGGTAGTAGGGCACTGGGAACTCAGTCTGGTAGACGGCCATGGGCCAGTCGGCGAAATCATGGCTGTGCACGCCATCGATCTCGTCCAAAGACGACAAGTACGACCGCTCCGTCGTCCCGTCGCCAAAGGTGACCGTAAAGATCGTTGCGTCTTCCTCGTTTTCGGGCGTGACCCCTTGAGAGACGTCGAGCCGAGTGACGGGCTTCCAGTCCAGGCCGGACCAGTCGGGGTTGGCGCCCAGCCAATCGTCGGACGCAGCGAACAGCTGCTGCATTTGGTCGACACCATCGGTAACCGTGTACGTGGTGGCTACCGCGGCTTTACCCGAGACACCGGCCAGCTTGAGGGCCTCCTTCACACCGTCGGGAAGGTCGTACCCCTTGGGCGCTTTCACACCGGCGCTGCGCATGATGACGGCAGCCAAGTGGGCGCCACTGGTGGGCGGGTGGCCCATGGCTGGGGCGGCGGCCAGCAAGTTCGGCGCGATGAACGGGTCGTCATAGGCCTTGTCGTAGAACCGCAGCTCCAACGGGATCAGCGCGCCGGTGTCCATATCGATCAGCAGCACATCGTCTTCGGGGTCGCCCTGAGTGCCGACGCCAAAGTCCAGGGGCTCGGCAAAGCGGAAGTAGAACGCGCCGTTGTTGGCAAAACCCTGTGACGCCTCTTCATCGCGGTTCTTCCAAGCCTCGACAACCCCCGTGAGCAGTCCGTCGCCGGTGGGTACCGGAAAGTCTGTCAGGTCCGGCGTTTGGTCGGCGCGCAGCAGATCATCCGACGGAAAGGGCACGTCGAAGTAGTGGTCGGGCCGGTCGGCGTCGACAATGGCCTCTACGCCAGACGCGCAGGCGATGAGGAACAGCAGCGGCAAGGTGCGCATAGGTCTCCTAGGACGACTGCATCGTATCCGCAGAGACCTCGATCAGCCATCGTGGCCCAGAGCGGACGCCCACACCGGCATGTGCTAAACCCACCACTGCGGCCTCACCCAGGAGCCCCTCATGCCCTACGAATTCTACAAACTGATGCACTTCGCCGGTATCTTCCTCACCCTCGCGGCCATCGGTGGCAACGTGGTGCACTACGGAAATGGCGGCACAAAAGACAACCACGGAATGCGCAAGATTGTCGGCATGACCCACGGCATCTCGCTGTTGCTCATCCTGGTTGGCGGGTTCGGCATGATCGCCAAGCTCGGCTTGGGCTTCCCTGGTTGGATCATCGTCAAGCTGGTGCTCTGGCTGATTTTAGGCGCCGCAGTGGTGCTGCCGTTCAAGTTCGCGAACACCGCGAAGATTCAGCTCTTCGCCTACCCAATTATCGGTGTTTTCGCCGCTTACCTGGCGTTGTTCAAGCCTTTCTAGCACCGCAGGCTAGCGGATGAACCGAAACTCGACACAGCCTGCCGAGGTCTGCGCCGACGCGAACTGTGCGTGACGCATGCCCTGGAATTCAAGGCCCGTGATCACCGCCAACGGATCGATCATCGCCGCAGGAACCACGATGGGGCCCTCGTTTCCGGGCACATGGCACTCGGTGAACGTAGGTCCACCGACGTGGTGGTTGATAGGGATTTGGGTGTAGGCCCAGTCCGTGGTGCTGTCCCACGCGAGGGTGGTGTCGCCGGGTGCGTTCCAGGCGCCGCGGTTGGTCATCGAGAAGCCGGTGAGCCCGACCGGACGCTCCATAATAGGAGAGCGAGCCTGAATATTTCCCCACTCCACCTCAAGGGAGTGGGCACCGGTCATGGTGAGGAATCCCCACACGTCGCCGTTGGTCGGGTTGGCCGCAAACACCTCGGTATCGGTACCCTGGCGAGCGGTGACGACGGCGTCAAGGGCCTTCACAGGCTTGGGGATACAGTTGGCACTTAGATCACAGATCTCGTCGGCCGCACAGACATTTCCGCAGTTTACCCCAGCAAAGACGTGGTGGTCGCAGTGGGTCGTGCTGGCGTCGGGGGCCTGAATCCACGGGTCGGGCTGGTCCATCACAATGCCGAAGATCGTGCCCGCACTGACTTCGATGTGGGCGACGCGGTCTTGGGGCGCGCACCAGGTATCGAGTACGGCATCAACCCAGCCGCTGGTGGTGGGCGTCGTGGTCGACGTCGTGGTCGACGTCGTGGTCGACGTCGTGGTCGACGTCGTGGTCGACGTCGTGGTCGACGTCGTGGTCGACGT
>JAACDH010000610.1 GCA_009936995.1 Rhodobacterales bacterium | reverse complement strand
CCACGGTATCGGTCCACGGTCGGCCGGCCACGATGGCACGGGCGACAGGTCGAGAGCGGCGCTCCTCACCAAGCGTGTAGATGGCATTGGCCAGCTTGGTTTCATCCCAGGAGTTGACCACATGTTCGGCCGAGAACGGAGCGTCGGGGTCCATGCGCATGTCGATAGGACCCGAGCGCCGAAACGAGAATCCACGGTCGGCGGTGTCGAGTTGATGGGAGGACACGCCGATGTCGGCCAAGATGCCGTCAACGCTCTCGATGCCTAGGTTGTCGAGAATGGAACCAATCTCACCGAAGGTTGCGCGGACCGCCGTGAACCGGTCGCCAAACTCTGCCGCGTTTTGAGTCGCGGCGGCGAGCGCGGCAGGGTCGCGATCGACGCCGATCACCGAGCAGTCCGCGGCGCGCAGGAGCTCGCAGGTGTGCCCGGCACCGCCCAGGGTGCAGTCGATAAAAACTTCGCCGTCTTTGGGGGCCAACATGGTCACCACTTCAGCGCGCAGCACGGGGATGTGGTCAAACATGTGGATCACCCCTCCCCGCGCGGCATGCCGCTGCGACCGCGGGTGGCGTGAAGAGACTCCTCGAAGCGGCACTCCCAGGTGGGTCGATCCCAGATTTCGATGCGATTGACGACGGAGTGAACCACCACGTCTTTCGAGATGCCAGCCAAGCGACGAAGCTCGGGCGGGAGGCGAATGCGGCCCTGACCATCCAACTCGACGTCTTGAGCGGTGGACAGCAGTGCGTGGGTGAAGTCCATCACGGCGTCATCAAACGGATCGCGTGCGGCCAACGGGCCTTCCACCCGCTGCTCGAACTCCTCGAGGGTCCAACCCCACACCGAACCCTTGTGAAAAGCCAGTACTAACGATGTTTTATCAGCGTTTTTGAGAGCGCTCCGGATGGGCTTAGGCAACGCCATACGCCCTTTGGCGTCGACGGAGACTTGAGCTTGGCAGCGAACTCGGAGCATCGGTGGTTTCCACGATTTGTAGGAGACGTATCTCCCACTCTGGCCCACATTACACCACGAACTCATCCACGCAACGCCACTTTAGCCCACTCGCGAATCGTGCAGGATCCACGGTTAAATTAGTTGCTTCCTATATTCGTTCGAAGATCCCTCCTGTGTCGCGCAAATGCGCTTTTGGTCGCAAAGGATCCACTTTCTCCCACCAGCCGACCTCCGCTTGCCGAGATAGACTCAGCGGAGGAGAACTGTGCAATGAAGCCCCCAGCCCTGAAAATTTTGGTCGAGAACCGCAAGGCCAAGCACGAGTACGACATCGGGGATCGCTTCGAGGCCGGAATCTCGCTGTTGGGTAGCGAAGTGAAGAGCCTCCGCAATGGAAGGGGCAATCTCGCCGAAGCCTATGTGGTGATCCGCCCCAGCGGCGCTTGGCTCATGGACTGCCACATCTCGCCCTACGCGCAGGCCAACCAGTTCAACCACGAGCCCTTGCGCAAACGGCAACTCTTGCTCAAGCAGCCAGAGCTGGCAAAAATGCGAAAGGCCACTCAGCAAAAGGGAATGGCGCTGGTGCCATTGAAGATCTACGTGAAGGGCTCGCGGATCAAACTCGAATTCGCAATCGCGAAGGGTCGCAAGAATTACGACAAAAGACAGGCCCTCAAGACTCGCGATGCGAAGAAGGACATCCGCCGCGCATCACGTCGTTAGGCACGCAGCGCCTTGACAGCCCTTTCCCCGTTCGGATACTCCGCGCCCGTGGATACTATACGCAACTACCGAATGTTCGGCCTCGCTATCGCACTCGCCCTTGGCGGATTCGCAGTAGATGAGGGATATCAAGTGGTGATGTGGCTGATCGCTGCGGTCACCTTTTGCACGGGTTCGGTCGTCCGAAATCCCAGGACTGGAGCACTGTTTACGGCGCTCATGTGCTTCGGATCGAATGGGTATCTGTTCACCCAAAAGCTCGATGCAGCTAGCGGGCCTAGCATCTGCAACATCAATCAAGTGCTGAACTGCGACATCGTCAACAGCTCCGACGCTTCCATGATGTTCGGCCTACCTATTACGCTGTACGGCATGGGTTTTTACCTGGGACTCACCCTCGCAGCGATGTTCCACGAGAAGACCACACCAAAGTTCCACCAGATGTCCGGCCTATTCGCCATCATCAACCTGATCTACTCCGCGTACCTCGCCTACGAGAGCACGGTGATCGGCGCCGTGTGCGTCATGTGCATCTCCATCTACGTTGGCAACGCGTTGCTGCTCTGGGCTGCCCTTCGCGGACTTAAAGAAGACGGCGTCAAGCTCTTCGACAGTCCCGCCAATGCTTTCATGGGCACCTCGATGATGTCCATCGTTGGCAGCTTCCTAATGGTGGTCTTCGTGGGATCCGGCACTTGGAGTCAATCCCAAGGTGTCCAGATTGGCGATGACATCGCGTCCTCGTCCGGCGGCAAGGGCGAGGTTGACACCACCTCCCCCGAGTTCTTGTCCACACTCTACGCATCGCCCAAGGGCAAGATCACCCTCGATGGTACCGAGCCCATTCTCGGCAACCCCGACGCGCCCTACCTGATCGTCGAGTGGGCCGACTACGGCTGCCCCCACTGTGCACGGGCCGCCTCCGATTTACACGATCTCGTCAAAGAGATGCCCGAGGTCCAGGTTCGTTTCAAAGTGTTCCCGCTCAGCGGCTTGTGCAACCCCGGTCTGCAAAGCGAAGATCGCCCGGATCGCTGCCGTGCCGCCCACGCCGTCGAGTGCGGTGGGCAGCAAGAGAAGTTCTGGGAGCTACAGCACCTCGTGTTCGTGAACCAAACCCACATGGCCGACGAAGACCTTCGCTTCATGGCCGAACAAGCCGGCCTCGACATGCCCGCCTGGGACACCTGCTTCGCCGACCCGTCCATCATGGAGGGTGTGCGCGCCGACGCCATGGCAGGCGTGCAAGCCGGCGTAATGGGAACGCCCGCGATGTACCTCAAGGGTACCCATGGCGACCAATTCGTCGAAATGACGCGCGGCGCCCAAGGCGTCTACGTGCTCATCGAAGCCCAAAAAGCCGGCGTGACGCTGCTTCCCCCTGGCCCGCCCATCCAGCACTAATGGCGTGGCACGAGTTGGCCTTGGTTGGCCTCCGACGTTCGCTGCTCACCCCGACCAGTAAGCGCCTCTTCGCCGCAGGTGCCGTCGGTCTTCAAGAAGATCACCTTCCAGGGCAGGCGCCCGAACCCCAACAACCTTGGGACACCGGTCCGCCGCCCAAGCCCACGCTGAGGATGGTGGTCCGGGCCTGGTTCGAGGACGCCGACCAAGGTGCGATCACCGCGTCACTCTCCGATGTCGAGGCCACCGTCGTCTGGTCGACCGTCGACGAGGTGAACTGGGAGACTCAGTGGCGGGCGCACTTCAAGCCTATACGCATCTCCCATCGACTGACCATCGCTCCCCCCTGGGACGCGCCAGCAGGTGCCCTAATCATTGAGCCCGGTCAGGGTTTTGGCACGGGTGCACATCCAACCACTCAAATGGCCTTGGCCGAGGTCGACCGACTGGCGGACGGGCTCCAAACCACCATCGACGTAGGCTGTGGTTCGGGCATCCTCGCCATCGCAGCCGCGCGTCTCGGACTTCAAACGGTGGGCGTCGACGTCGAAGAGCCGGCCATTCGCGACGCCATCGCGAACGCCAAACAGAACGGCGTCCTGTGCGACTTCTCCACCACCCTGGCCTCCGACCTCCCGGGAACGGCCGACCTAGTGCTGGGAAATCTGCACGCCGAACTCATCGTAATGCTGGCCGACGACCTCATCCGACTCACCGGGAATTACCTGGTCCTTGCAGGGATCCTCGCCGAGCGCGAACACAAAGTGCGAAGGGTAATGGACCCCGCTTTAGCGCTCATCCAGCGCGTCCAAGACGGAGAGTGGGTAGGTCTCACGTATCAAGTGCGTCCGTGAGGCGATTCCGCGTCAGTCCCTTGCCCGAACTCGGACAGCAGAGCATCCTCGACGTGGCAAGCAGCCACCACCTACTCGACGTCATTCGCCACGCCCGCGGCGCCGCCCTGCTGCTATGGGATGGGATGGGCAACCAGGCAGAGGGTGTTCTCGACGATGTCCGCGATGGCCGGGCGGTGGTTCGGCTCACTGGCCCAGTGCACCAAGCCGCCCCCGCACATGCCATTCACCTAATCCTCGGCCTTCCCAAAGGACCGGCCGCCGATCTGGCGATCCGAATGGCCGTCGAGGCGGGCGCCACCCACATTCATCCGGTATGGGCCGCCCACACTCAGGGTCGTCCCGACAAGGGCAAGCGGTGGCAACGAATCGCCGAATCCGCAGCCCAACAGTGCGGCCGCGCCGATCTCCCGGTGGTTCAGTCACCCATTGGCCTGCTCCAATGTTTATGCGACCTACCCACAGCCATCGAGCTTCGCATTGCGCTACCCGGCGCAGAGCGGCTGCCAAGCGCCAGTCGTGACTGCGCCATCGCCATCGGCCCCGAGGGCGGCTGGAACGCCACCGAGGTTGAACAGCTGCTAGAGCGGGGCGCTTTGCCCATGGGATTAGGCACCTGGGTTCTCCGAACCGACACCGCTGTGGCCATTGGAGTGGCGCTCATCACACCGTAGCGAATCGCTTCAATCGTTAGACGCAAAAAAAGCCGCCATGGTTGCCCATGACGGCTTCTTTGACAGGAGAGGCCCGAAAGCCTCACCTTGGGATCAAGAATTACGCGTTCAGCGCGTTCTTGAGGCCCTTGCCAGCACGGAACACGGGGATCCGGCGAGCGGGAACCTTCATGACCTGGCCGTTCTTGGGGTTGTGACCCGTGAACTCGCGGCGCTTGGACACAGTGAACGTGCCGAAATCGCTGATGGTGACTTTTTCGTCACGCACGAGGGCCTCTTGGATGGCCTCGGTCAGGATGTTGATGTAGTTTGCAGCTCGCACCTTGGGGATGCCGGCGCGGGAAGCGAGAACTTCGGTAAGATCAGCCTTGTTCATGACGATTCTCCTCATTTGGTCAGTGGTTTACGGCAAGCCGTATGATTTAGTCCAAATAATCACGCTAAAAGAGCGCAACTATCGGTGTAGATAGAACGTTGAATTGAGAAGAAATTAGAAGCTAGAAAGCGATGGGGCTTTGGGTGTTCAAGGTGACCACCCGGGGAACGGTGCGTCCGACGGATACTTTCTACGACCCTCGTGGCAAGAATGCAACCCATGAGATCATGAAAATGTGGTTTGTCTCGTGTCGGGCGCGCAAGGACTATTCGCATATTTTTCGGAAAAAGGACTATCCACTGTCACACCGCTTGCTACCCCGCCTTTGCTCGCCTTCATCGATAATGCAGTTTTCCTCTAAGTTATATGGAGCAAGCAGCCTTTTCCGGCGGGTATCCGAGGACCTCGATTGAATGCGCCCACCCGATATCAATTTGGGTTGATCTCGCCCCTTACAACGCGAAGATTCCCCCGTTCTTGACGTTTCCTTTACATTCGTTCGACCACGCTCGATCCTTCGCTAATGCCCACTTCGGAGAATCTCGCGTCTACGACTCCGACGCGGGATGCGCGAGGAGCAACACATCCAGCGTATCTGTGACTTCTCCGCCACACTTTCGAAGATGATTTCGGCATCGGGCATCATCAACCCGCCAATTTTCAGGCGGGTAGAGCCACAAGGCACCCACGCGGCGCGCATCCTCGGGGGGATGGAGGGCGAAAGGACCGAGCGCGCCAGAGGACGT
>JAACDH010000609.1 GCA_009936995.1 Rhodobacterales bacterium | reverse complement strand
GACCCACAAAGACCGGACTGGCGCCGGCATCACATCGCTGGCCCACCCAAGCAGTAAGCTGCTCAAGCGCCGTTTTGAGCGACACGCCCTCGCGTTTCAGACGTTCCAGATCGAGGCCGTTCACCTTCATGGCGCCGGCATCCACACGAGGCGCCTGCGGGCAAATCTCCACGTAGAAGGTCTCGCCAATGCTAAAGCCACTGTCCGTCTGATGAACAGGGACTGCGCCCAGGCTGATCATGTCGTACAGGCCTGGAACAGGCCCCGAACACTCGATATCGACACAGAACCAAGTGGCCCGAACCATGGCCCCTCCAAGTCGCGACTCGTAGCGCAGCAAGGTCTTCGAAGCCAATCTCCACACAACCATTGGACGCTTCGTTGATCCGCTGGGCCCCACTCATCCTCGCGCTTCCCGCCGCAGCCCTGGTCTACGCCGCTCTGCTCGGCTTGGGCATGCACCGCCACGCGCCGGCCTGGGCGATCTCCATGGCCGCCACCCTGTGGATGTTCGGACCGCCCCTCGCCGTCGCTGGCGCCAACAAACGTGACCGCCCCAAGCGCATGGCGACGTCAATGGTGGTCTGGGCCCTCGTGCTCTGGACAACCCTGCCGGTATTTTTTCCCGGAGAGCGACGGGACGCCACCGCCACTGGCCTATCGCTCCTAGGCATCTCTGACTTCGCGCGCACTGTCGCCAATGGGTTGCCCGACGAAGCCATTGTCTCGCAGCCCGAGCTCACCGAAGCGGCGCTGGCCACGCCCGTCGAACGACCGGCCCCCTCACCGCTCTCCGACGCCGAGATCGCCCTACCCTATGAAGGAGCCGGTCGCCGACTGGCCGTGCCCGTGGTCTTCCAGCACGGCGATAATACCCTAGAGGTGTACATGATGCTGGACACCGGAGCCACGTACACCACACTTCCAAGCAGCATTATAAAAGAGCTCGGCATCACCCATCAGGGGCCCGTCATTCGCCTCCACACCGCCAACGGTGAGCGCGACGCCCAGATGAGCCTCGTCGACCGCGTCTGGCTGGGCGATCTGGCCATCGACGGCGTTGCCATCGCCACCTGCGACCCCTGTGCCAGTAAAGACACCGTCGGCCTGCTTGGGCTCAACGTGGCCGGCGGCTTCAACCTGAACATCGACGCCGACCGCCAAGAGGTCATCTTCACCACCCGGGCAAGCCGAGAGCGACACCTAGACGTGAAGCAATTCACCGATCTGGACGCCACTTTTACGCGGTACCCAGGCGGACGCGTCGAAGTAGAAGTCACCCTCGAGAACATGAGCCCACGGGACGTCATAGCGGCCACTGCGGCCATCCATTGTGGTGATTCCACTTGGAATATCCCTATCGACGGTGTGCCAGCAGGTACCGTGGGCCACAGCAGTCGGCGTCTGCCCGAGCACGACAAGTGCGACCATTACGAGATCGCCCTAAACTCTGCCACCTGGTGACTTGTCTCCGATTCAGCCGTGCTCATTGTGGCTGACCGAGGTTCCCCCATGACCACTACCCGCATCACAGTTCCCGTCGAAGGCATGACCTGCGCGAGCTGCTCCGGTCGACTCGAGCGGGTGTTGAGCAAGCTCGACGGCGTAGAGGCCGCTTCCGTCAACCTGGCAACCGAGCGCGCCACGGTTGAGCTCCGTGAAGGGTCCGCGCCAAAGGTGATCGTGGAGGCTATCTCAGCGGCTGGTTTCGAAGTGCCAGCCTCCTCGATCCGATTGCACATCAGCGGCATGACCTGCGCCACCTGTTCCGGCCGCATCGAGAAGGTGCTCGGCAAGCAGGCCGGCGTACTCGCGGCCCAGGTCAACCTGGCCAGTGAAGTGGCAACCATCGCCTACACGCCGGGCACCACCAGCCCCGACAAGCTCATCAAGGCCGTCGACAACGCCGGGTTCGTAGCCAAAATCGCCCCGACGGACGAAGCCGAACGACTCCGCGTCGAAGCCGAAGCCTACGACCGCACCCAACGCGAGCTCGCCATCCTCGTCGGATCGGCGCTGCTCACACTTCCGTTGGTGCTGCCGATGCTGCTGATGCCGCTGGGTGTGCACTGGGAACCCTCCCCAGGGCTACAGCTCGCCCTGGCCACCCCGGTCCAATTCATCGCCGGGTCCCGTTTTTATCGAGGTGCCTACGCATCGTTGCGTGGCGGTTCCGCCAACATGGACGTGCTGGTCTCCCTCGGTACCAGCGCGGCTTTTGCCCTCTCCGTGGTGTTGATGATCAGCGGCGGTCACCTGTACTTCGAGAGCGCCGCCTCGGTCATCACCCTGGTCTTGGTCGGAAAGTGGCTCGAAGGCCACGCAAAGCGAAGCACAACCCAGGCGATTCGCACCTTGATGGCTCTCCAGCCAGACACCGCCCGTGTGGAGCGAGACGGCGACATCGTCGAGGTCCCCTCCCAGGCCGTCAGCACAGGCGACATCGTACAAGTCCGGCCCGGCGAGCGGGTGCCCGTCGACGGAAGCATCGTCGAAGGCACCAGCCAACTAGACGAATCTCTGATCACGGGCGAGAGCTTGCCCGTCACCCGAGGCGCCGGCGATGCGGTGACTGGCGGCGCTATCAACGGCTCCGGGCTGCTGCGCATCGAGGCCACACACGTCGGCAGCACCTCTACGTTGGCCCGAATCATCCGCATGGTCGAAGATGCCCAAGCCACCAAGGCGCCCATTCAGGCCACCGTCGATAAAGTCGCGGCCGTCTTCGTTCCAACGGTGATGGCCATCGCCGCGGTCACCCTCCTGGGGTGGTTCCTGGCCGGCGCCGGGCTCGAGACGGCTCTAATCAACGCAGTCTCCGTACTGGTCATCGCCTGCCCCTGCGCCCTTGGTTTGGCCATGCCAACGGCGCTGATGGTCGGCACCGGCGCCGCGGCATCTTCTGGCATCCTCATCAAAGATGCCGTCGCCCTTGAGCTGGCCCACAACATCTCCACCGTGGTCTTCGACAAGACCGGCACCCTCACCCAAGGCTATCCCACGGTCCGCGAGATCCTCGCTATAGACGACGCCGACCGCATGCTCCAGCGCGTCGCCAGCGCACAGCAAGGCAGCGAACACCCCCTGGCCCGAGCCATCGAGGACCGTGCCGAAGGCGTCCAACGCTCTCCTCTGTCAAACTTCCAGGCGCTGGTCGGCCGCGGCATCACCGCGGTCATCGACGACGAGCCCATCTGGGTGGGAAGCCGACGTCTCATGGCAGAGCGCGGCATCGACCTCGGCGCCCTCAACGCCAAAGCCAGTCAACTCGAAAGCCAGGGAAATACCGTCATGTGGGTTGCATCCGAGGATGCGCTCACGGGCTATATCGCCGTAGGAGATCCTATCCGAGAGAGCGCGCGTCGAGCCGTGACCATCCTGCGAGACATCGGCGTGGAAGTGCTGATGCTCACGGGGGACAACCATGCCACCGCCAACGCTATCGCCCAACAGCTGGGGATCGAAAACGTCATTGCCGAGGTTCTTCCAGCGGACAAGGCCGCGGCCATCACCAAGCTCCGCAGAGAGGGGTCGGTGATCGCCATGGTCGGCGACGGCGTCAACGACGCACCCGCCCTTGCGACCGCCGACGTCGGTTTCGCTATGAGCACCGGTTCGGACGTCGCCATGCACACCGCATCCATCACGCTCATGCGCCCTGTGCCCACGTTGGTCGCCTACGCCATCGACATTAGCAAGGCCACCACCTCCAAGATTCGCCAGAACCTGTTCTGGGCCTTCTTCTACAACATCGTCGGCATCCCCCTCGCCGCCATGGGACTACTTACGCCCATGGTCGCCGGCGGCGCGATGGCCATGTCCAGTGTCAGCGTGGTCAGCAACGCGCTGCTGCTTCGAGGCTGGCGGCCCTCTTCCCACTGAACGGAGTTCTTATGCAAACTACCTACCAAATCGATGGCATGACCTGCGGCGGATGCGCCAAGTCTGTCACCAACGCACTCACCAAAGTGCTGCCCAACGCCAAGATCGACGTCTCGTTGGACGACAACAGCGCCACCGTTCACGGTGAGCACATCGCAGACGTGGTGAAGCACGCAGTTGAAGACGCTGGATTCGACTTTGGTGGCGCACGCAGCTAGGCGCACGACCTAACGTCCACGCGGCATCCGAATTCGAACGCCCTGGGCACCGTCTGCGACACGCACCAGGGTGAGGCCACCGCCCATCTTCTGGCACATCGAGCGACACATCCCACGTCGAATCGAGCGCGCGGCTTCGCCCGGTTGGGACTCGGTGCCCGTGAACACCTGAAACAGCCCGGCTAGCTCGTCCTCGGAGGCTGGCGGGCCGTCGTCAGAGACCGTCAGCTCTACCCACTCGGTGTTCTCCGAGTCGTTGACCACCCGGGCGTCGATGTGAAGAACACCCTCGCGCGTTCGGAAGTTGCTACGCCGTAACAGCTCGATGAGGGTGGAGCGTAGATGAGTGGGGTCGGCCCGCATCACACCCACGTTGGGAGCGAGACGCAGTTCGATGGTATTTTGACGTCGCCCGGCCTCGCTTTGCAACGCCCCCGCCACATCCTCCAACAGCTCGACAACCTCGAAGGTGAGCCGCTGCACGGGCTGGGTTCCGGTGTTCTGCTTTGCTGCGTCGAGGCCCGCGTTAACCAGCTCGAGAAGATTCTCGGCGGAGCTGTGCATACGCTGCAGGTCCTCCGCCATACGGAGAAATTTTTTGTCGCGGG
>JAACDH010000608.1 GCA_009936995.1 Rhodobacterales bacterium | reverse complement strand
TGAGCACGGACAGCTGAGTGGTGACGGTGCTGACATCGCGGGCGGTGATGAACTCGAGGTACTTCGAGACGTCGATCTCGATGTTGAGGTCCGAGCCCCGGGTGCCGCCCTCGGACTGCACATTGACGTCGGTTGGGAAAACACCCTTCTTACGCAGCCGGGTTCGAGCGATCTTCGGCGAATCTGCGTCGATAATGCCTGCAACAGCACCCCCGCTCGCGTCCAGCCCTTTGTACTCGAAGACCGCCATCTTACTCGTCCCCGGAGGAGGTGACGCGCTTCACTTCTTCGAAGGTGGTGCGGCCCACCAGCACCTCTTCCACACCCATTTCGAACAGCGTGACCATGCCATTGGACACCGCAGAACGCTTGATCTGGGCAGACGGGGCGTTGGCGATGACCAGCTTGCGGATCTCTTCGGAGGTCTCGAGGAACTCGTAGATACCGGTACGCCCGTTGTAGCCGCGTTGGTTACACGCTTCGCAGCCCCGGGCCCGATACACGGTATGGCCGGCAATCTTTTCACGGCTGATGCCAAGCTCTTTCAGCTCGACATCGGAGGGCTCGTAGACCTGGCGACACTCGAGGCACAAGGTTCGGACCAGGCGTTGGGCCATCACGCCCAATAAGGTGTCGGCCACCAGAAAGGACTCGACGTCCATATCGCCCATCCGGGCGAAGGCGCTGGCGGCGTCGTTGGTGTGCAGGGTACTGAACACCAAGTGACCGGTAAGGGATGCTTGTACCGCGTTATTTGCGGTCTCGGTATCACGGATTTCGCCAACCAGGATGACGTCGGGGTCTTGACGAAGGAACGCGCGAAGGGCGGAGCCAAAGGTAAGGTTAATCTTGTGATTAACCTGTACCTGACCAATGCCCTGGACCTCGTACTCGACGGGATCTTCGATGGTGAGGATGTTCTTGTTTGGCGTGTTGATCTCGGTGATGGCCGAATACAGGGTGGTGGACTTACCCGAGCCGGTGGGACCCGTGACCAGCAAGATTCCGTGGGGCCGACGGATGAGGCCACGGAACGTCTTGAGCACGGTGGGCGACATACCAATGCCCGCCAACGAGAACGTCTGGCCTTTCTCGAGAATACGCATGACGACGCGCTCGCCTTGACGAACCGGCACGGTGCTGACGCGGAAGTCGATCTCGCGACCGCCCATCTTGCGTCGGATGCGACCATCTTGGGGCAACCGCTTCTCGGCGATGTTCAACCCCGACATGATCTTGATGCGGGCGACGATGCTGTGCTTGAACTTGTGCGAGGGGCGGATGGTCTCTTTGAGGATGCCGTCGACGCGGTAGCGGACCACCAGGTCTTTCTCGTAGGGCTCGATATGAATGTCGGACGCCCGCTCCTTAATGGCCTGCGAAATGACCGCGTTCACGAAGCGAATGATAGGCGCTTGGTTGGGGTCGTCGAGGAGCTCGGCGTCGCCGTCGAGGAGCAGATCATCGCCCTCTTCGACCACATCGTCAGCCTCTTCGAGCACCGCAGAGGCGCTCTTGCTGGCCTTGTCGTATGCGGCGTTCGTGGCCCGCTCGAGCACATCCGCCGGAAGCAACACGGGCCGGATGGCGAAGCCATAGAGCACGCGCAGATCGTCGAGCACGTTCATCGCGCCGATGTCGCCCAGGCCTACGATCAGCTCGTCGTCGACGACATACAGCGGCAAAACACCATGTCCGCGGGCCAAGGTGAGCGGGAAGGCTCGGATGATGCCGATGTCTACGCGCTCGACGTCCACATTGTTGAGCACCGGGAGCCCCGACAGACGAGACATGGCCGCGGCCATCTGAGCTGGCGCCACCCCGGTGGTCTTGAGAACGGCCGTGCGCATCGGCACTTCGTGCT
Organism: Rhodobacterales bacterium; assembly: GCA_009936995.1. GTDB lineage: Bacteria > Myxococcota_A > UBA796 > UBA796 > JAACDH01. Next base: position 453 of record JAACDH010000608.1, on the reverse strand, counting down.
TCTCCGCGTATCGCTGAACCGTCTGGAGCACCGGCGCTTCCACACCCATCTCCAGCAACGTCTCGGATACGCGATTGCGACGAATGGCCATCTACGGAGCCTCCTCGCGAACGGTCTCGACCGGGACATCGGAGGGAGCTTGCGGACCACCGTCGATGGTGAACGGCGCTTGTTCGTCGAAGCCGTCGCCGGCCATAGCGCCAGGCTCGGCACCGCGACCCTCGTTGAGCGCTTGCTCAAGGGCCTCTTGGGTGCTGTCCGAGAGAGGGATGTCGTTGAGATCGACAGGGACCTCCATCGGACCGCTGTACATCGACGGCTCGTCGACGTCGTTCATGGAGAACCGAAGCAGCGAACGCATCTCTTCCATGTAGACCTCGCGAGACTTACCGTAGAAGCGACGGAGAAACTCTTGCCGTTGGGCTTCCTTCACGCGCTGCACTTCGAGCATGT
>JAACDH010000607.1 GCA_009936995.1 Rhodobacterales bacterium | reverse complement strand
GGTGGGTAGACGGTGTCGTCGCCGGTTCGAGGCGTGTTGCCGCCGCACGCGAGCAGGAGGATGGGAGCGGCCGACAGGAGAAGGGTGCGGGTGAACATCGCCCCAGTATGTCACACGCCCGGTCGGTGTCCGAAGGTGGTGGCCAAGTACCGAAAGGGGCGGCACACGGCGGCCAGGTGGGCGCGTTGGTAGTCTGCGGGTGCGAGGTGCGCGAGGGCCTCGAGTCGGCCACGGGGCCGGCTGTTTACCTCGATGAGGTGCGGCTCGCCGGCAGGGTCGATGACGGCGTCCACCCCGATCTCGACGAGGAGGTTCCCCTGGGGCTGGTCGGCGAGCGCGCGTGCGGTCTGGCGAGCGAGGGCGGTGAGGGCGCCGACGGCCTGGGGCAGGACGTCGGCGGCGGGTACGACGTCGGCACCTCGGGCGGCGTTGACGACGGCATCGGTCAGGCTTCGCCGCACGACGGGTGGCGCAACCCACCAGTCGTCGGCCCCGGTGCGCTGGGCGAGGACGCGGATGGCGATTCCCGCGTACGGCGGCAGCGGGCGGACGGCGCGCTGAAGAAAGAGCGGCTCGGGCACGCCGGGTACGGCGCCGGGTCCCACGGCGGGCAGCGGGTCGCCGGGAACGACACGGACCACACCCCGACCAAAGGCGCCAAATCGAGGCTTTAGGTAGGCTTCGCCCCAGTCGTCCAGGGTGGCGGCGAACCGGGCGGGGTCGGTGACGATGGCCGGCATGGAGAGGCCGGCGGCGGTGAGCACGGTCTGCGTTTCGATCTTGTCGCGCATCAGGTCGATGAGGACGGCGGGATTGGCCACGGGCACTTGCGCCAAACCGCGGAGCAAGGCGGCGTGGCTCTCGGGGTCGGTCTGGGAGGAATAGCGGTCGAACACTGCGCACAGCGAGACGTCTTCGACGGTTTCCCAGCGGTCGCCCCGGATGACCTCGCCCCAGACGCGACCTTCCTGGGTCGAGTGCACAAAGACCACGTCAACGCCTCGCTCAGCGAGGTGCTGAGCTGCGCGACCGAGGGGAAGCGCCGCCGGGGGGGGCGCCGTTCCGCGTCCTCTGCGGACCAACACGCCGATGCGACACCGTTTCAACATGACTCCTTCGGTTGGACCGTGACAGGCCTTTACAGCACCTCTGTATCCGAACCCGGATAGTCCAATCCATGCGACGACGAAGCTTTCTCGCGGCCAGCCTCGCCTCTCTGGTCACCACACCAGCCTGGGCCTCTTCGGAGTCCAGCTTCCACGCCTTGGATGCGGCCGGAAGCCGAATCCGATTGACCCTGCATGCCGGCGATCTCGCGCTCTCTCGGCAAGCGGTCGCCGACTGGCGCCAGGGCTGTTGCGCCGCCGTCGCAAACTGGTATGGAGGCTTTCCCGTACATCCGTTGCGGGTGGAGCTCACCGTCGGTCGGGGCGTTGGCATCTATGGCGGCGTCACCTACGGGGGCGGCGCTCCGGTGATCAAAGCGACAATTGGGCGTGATTCTCGGCTGTCTGACCTCGAATCCAACTGGGTGATGGTCCACGAACTCGTCCACCTGGCGTGTCCCCAAGTCCCCCGGGACCACCACTGGCTCGAAGAGGGGCTCTCCACCTACATCGAGCCTTGGATTCGGGTGCACTGCCGGCAAATTACCGCCGAGAAGGCCTGGCTCGATCTTGTGGAGGGATTGCCCCAAGGTCAACCGAAAGCCGGCGAAGAAGGGCTGGACCGAACCCACACCTGGGGTCGCACGTACTGGGGCGGCGCGTTGTTTGCCCTCGACCTCGACCTGAAGCTTTGCAAGGCCTCTCAGGGAGACCGGGGCCTGTCCGATGTGCTCCGGGGTGTGGTCGCTAAGGGGCAGTCGATTCGCGACTTCCGCAGCATGGACACGCTGATGGCTCAGTGGGATGCGCTGGCCGGAAACCCGCTACCCAGCCAAGTGTATCGGGCCCATGCACACGCGCCGTTACAGGTCGACCTCCCACTCATCTGGGCCGAGCTGGGTGTGCGATACCAAAATAAAACCGTGGTTTTCGACGATACCGCGCCCCAGGCTGCTCTACGAAGGGCGATGGTGGCCGCTCCGTGAGGTAAGGTGCCGCCATGCTGCCTCTCCTGATGCTGACCCTGCTCGCCTGCCACAAGACGCCTGTCGTCGAAGAACCGCCTCCCACCGAGGTCGTGGCCGCCGAACCCGAAGAAACCCCTACCGTGGTCCAGCCGACCAACACCACCGACGACTGGCCGGGGACCGATCAGCAGTTCACCATCTACCGGACCCTTAGCCTTCGGGATGGCATCCCCGAGTGTGCCGTAGTCACCGCCGACAGCGCAGACGCCTTGGGCGACCTGGTCTTCATCGCCGAGAACATTCCTTTGCCACCCCAAGCCGGCATGTTGGCCGCCAACTGTGTGCTCTCGGAGCACGCCGAAGCGGCGGTAGAAAACTTGGTCCGGTGGTCTACCAGCCCCGAAACTGCTGGTCTCGCCCGGTTGGTCTTTGGCAAGCTCGATGTGTTGCCGCTCGAGGTGTCCACGGTCGTCCGCGAAGCAGCCCTTGCAGGCCCCCATGCGGCTTTGGTCCCCGATCCCGGATAGGGTGCCGCTGCAATGAACTTCGTACAGACCGAATTCCCCGTCTTCATGCTCATCGTCTTCGTGGCCTATTGGGCGTTAGGACGTCGCTCTTGGCAGAACATCTTGCTGGTTGTGGCCAGCGCGGTGTTCTACGGCTGGGTGCATCCGTGGTTCTTCATCTTGCTGTTTGGCTCCGCGATCCTCGACTTCAGCCTGTCTCAGGCCATCGAGCGCTGGCCGGTGCGCAAGAAGGTGTTTCTGGGCGTCAGCATGATGGCGAACCTGGGTCTGCTCGCCTACTTCAAGTACTTTGGCTTCTTTGTCGACAATGTGGTTGCGGCGTTCCAAAGCGTTGGACTCAACTTCTATATGGGCACGCTCGACGTGTTGCTGCCCGTGGGCATCAGCTTCTACACCTTTCAGACCATGGGCTACACGATAGATGTGTACCGGGGCGAGATCAAAGCCCGCAAGAACTTCGTAGACTACGCCCTGTACGTCAGCTTCTTCGCCCAGCTTGTGGCCGGCCCCATCGAGCGCGCCGGCCGGCTCTTGCCGCAGATCGAGGCCCACCGCACGTTCTCTTGGACGCTCATCCGCAGCGGTCTGGCGCTGGCCATGTGGGGGGGGGTCAAGAAGGTGGTCATCGCCGACACCCTGGCTCCCTATGTAGACAAGGTGTACGTGCTCGAACACCCCGCCGGCCCCCTCTTATGGGCTGCGACCGCCGCGTTCATGATCCAGATTTACGCAGACTTCTCGGGCTACACCGACATCGCCCGTGGCGTCGCTCGCCTCCTCGGCTTCGAACTGATGAGGAACTTTAACGCGCCCTTCCTGGCCAAGACCACGGTCGAGTTCTGGCAGCGCTGGCATATGTCGCTCTCCTTCTGGCTTCGCGACTACCTGATGGGCCCGCTAGTCGGGGACCACAACGTTAGCCGCTTTCGCTTCGCCTGGGCCACGGTGGCCACCTTCACCATCATCGGCTTCTGGCACGGCGCCTCCTGGAATTTCCTCTTGTTCGGCCTGTACCACGGACTTTGGGTGGTCGCGTACGGCCTCATCGCCCGCAAGGTTCCGGTCGCCATCTCCCGCCTCCCCGGGTCCTCAGCGGCGGCGGTGCTGTTTCACCTCGTGGTCGTGGGCCTCTTCGGCAGCATGCTCTTCCGCGAGCACCACGCCCACCGCATCTTGCAGCACATCACCACCTCGCCCATCTCGGGCACGCTGGACGAGTGGGTGGCGGCCATGGTGGTGATGACCGTCACCGTAGTGATGACGCTGCCGCTGTTGATGGGCTACGGTTTCGACGTGTGGATCAAGCCGAGAATCAAGGCGTCACCTTGGTATCTGCCGATGCAGACGACGGCTTGGGCAGGCTATGGCGTGTGTATGTGGCTGTTCTTCCGGGTGACGGCGTCGGACTTTGTCTACTTCCAGTTCTAGCGAGGAATGGATCTGATCGTGCAGACCCCAAGAGCCAACCGTCGATGGCCGCCGTTAAGACGCGATGCGTCGGCCTAAAGCGTCTCCCAAGCAACGTCATCAATCAGATACGTCACCCGGTACACCACACCGTCCTGCTTGTACTCGATCTCCATGGTGTCACTGGGGATGAAGTCGTAGCGAATGGCGTCGGGCTCTCCTGATGTGCAAGGGCCCTCAGAATTGCTGGTGGTGGGGTCGGTGTTCGGGTCGATGTCTCCGCCGCAGGCTGCCAAAAGTCCAATGAGAACCCCTATTCGTGAGACGCTCATTGGCTTGGCCGGGTCTGGCTTGCGACCCGTTGGAGGGGACCGGCGGTGTGCGCGTCTAGCATGGCATCCGTTCAGTTGTACACCTCGGTGGTGGGCTGTTCGAAGTAAGTCTTCCAGCCGGCCTCGGACGCTTCGGTGAGCGGCACGGCGTCGGGGTCGATGATGTCAACGACCTCGAAACTTACCAGGGTGAAGCCGTTGGTCGGGGGCTCGGGTTGGTCCCAGCAGGTGGCTTGGGCGGTCACGGCGTTACCTGAGGCGAGGGACGCGCCGATCATCGACGCTCGTCGCCCCGAGACCGTCACTAACCGCGACCTCACCGTGCTGTGCATCGACGGCGGTCCGCGAGCAAAAATCGGGTGGAATCGAGCAGGGGATCCATCATGACTTGTGTTCGGCCGTTGGCGGAGGGGCAAGTAGGGAAGAGGGTAGTCCTCTGTTCAGTCTGGCTAGTTTCCAGGTTAAGGTTACTCAGATAGTCCACGTTTCGGGAGAAGACATGGCTCAGGATGCTACATTCCAGTACGAGGTCCTGAAGAAAGGGTCTGCCGGTCCCGTCGCCCTTGAGCTGCTGGGCGGGTTCTTTTTTCAGACCTTCGGCGTTGGGAACCTTGTCGCCGGCAACGTGGGTGTGGGTTTAGCGCTGCTCTTTGGCTATTGGTGCGCCTTGTTCATCAACATCCTGCTGACGTTCGTGTTGATTGGCTTCATCACCGCGCCCCTGACCTGGGTTGTTTTCATGATTATGTCTCCCATGCTCGCGAAGGGGGCCGTCGAGCGTGAGAATCGTAAGCTGTACGACCGGCTGCACAGCGAATGAACGCTCCGGTCGGCGATGAGTAGGTCGAGCTGCCTTGGAGGCGCTCATGTTCGACGCAAAACCCCTAACCTGACCGAACTAACGCTCGCCCCACTCGTTCCGAGTCACCTGATGGGCCGCCCGTTCAATCTGCCGGACCCATCGCGGACGCAGCAGGAAGAAGCGATGGGTGGGTGCGGCTAGAATGAGGTGTTTGGCCGATGGAAAACGCTGGAGGTATCGTTCCTTCAGCACCTCTTGGTCGGCCGCAAGATCCACCCAGCCGCGAACCTGAACCCCCGAGAACGAATCCAGGGGCGGCGCGCTGGGCGCGACGCTGGCGGCGGCCTCAGTGGAGGCGGCCAGGTCGACGGAGTGTTCGGACATGGGGTCGCTGATCCACACCAAACCCTCGTCACTCACGGCATAGAACAACGGCACACTGTGCACTCGAGCGGTGCTTAAGTGGAGCACATGGTGTTGCTTCAGAATGTTTAGGGCCGGCTCGGGTATTTGCATGACCCCCAGCGTAACCTCTCGAGGGGCTGGTCCTCCACGGCGCCGGGTGACACGACTGCACGCGCTGAATGATGGGGAATCTAGACACAGAGACGAGAGAGATGTGGCCGCCATTGTGTGGGGTCGGCCAGACTCCAGTTAGGTCGTGCACGCCCATTCAAACCGCCCGGTTTTACGGAGACAGATCTCAACGCCACTGCAGCCCAGGGAAGCAGGTGCACAGCCGGCGCACTGGGTTAGAGGCGCGGTCCATGTCCAAGTCCCTCGTCATTCTCGGTCCGCAGCGCCCTACGCCTACCCTCCCGGTGGTGCTTGAGGCCCTAAAGGTTCAAGGCCCTCTGGTCGCGATTACCGCGGGCTGGCGGCATGATGAGGCCGATGTCGAGGCGCTTCAAGGAGCGGTCGGTCGCGTCACCTCGCTGCCGCTGTACCGTTGGTTCGACCAATTGCCGGCCCAGGCGCCACAGATAGCGGCCACCTACCGCGAGCGCCAGAAGCGGATTCAGCGCTTCAAAGATCTGTATCGATTGCGGATGCACGCGGCCCTGAACACCGTGCGCGATTTGGTCCGGCTGCTGCCCACCGACCCCGAGCTGGTCACCCGCGAGATCGAGCGAGCGGCGCAAGTGGTTCGGGGGATCGACGCCGAGGCGTTAGGCGCGGTCGATGAGGTACGAGCCGCGTTCTCTGGCCTCAATGATCGATTTCAGAACCCCTGGATTCGCGATCTCCGCGACGAAGCGGCTGAGTTGATCGCTGGCGCCGGTGCCGTACTGGTAGCCGGGGGGCATGTGGCGGTGTTGCGCAACCGGATGTTGTTCTTCGGCGTTGAGCACGCCCTCGCCCAGTGCCTCGACGCCAGCCGTCCGGTCATCTGCTGGGGAGCCGGCGCCATGGTGATGTCCGAGCGCATCGTGCTGTTCTACGACGACGCCCCCGATGGCCCCGCCGAAGCCGAGATCCTCGATCATGGGCTGGGTTTTGCCCCCAACGCCGTGCTCTTTCCCCACGTGAACGAGCGCCTCCGCTTAGACGACCAGACCCGCGTGGCCGCTTTGGCGTACCGCTTTGGGCCCCACGCCTGTATCGGCCTGAAGAAGGGCGCCTGGATCGAGCTCACCGAGGCCGGCTGGCGGCGAAAGAGCGGTCCCGAAACAGCGGTGCGCCTGTGCTCTGACGGCACCGTGGTTCCCATGGAGAGGTCATGACCCGCGTCCTCGACCTCCTCAAGCAGATCGAAGCCGATCCCGCGCACACCATCCACTTGGTCGAGCACTTTCTGGAGCGCTTTGGCTCTCCGATGGTGCAAGACGGCACGGCCACCTTCTTCCTGCGCGGTCCGTACGACGAGGTGTTCCTGGTACACTGGGTGTTCGGCCTCGAGTCGCGGATTCCGTTCCGTCGACTTCCCAACACCGACGTGTGGTGCCTTTCGGTCGAGCTGCCCGAGTCGGCGCGCATCGAGTACAAGTTCGAGGTGGTCCAGAGCGGCCAGCGCCATTGGATCAAAGACCCGAACAACCCGCACTTGGCGTTCGACCCCTTCGGCGCAAACAGTGTGTGCCGTATGGGTGGTTATGAAGATCCTTCCTGGGTTGTATCCGATCCCGACGTGCGCCCGGGTACCCTCGACGGCTTCACGCTGCAGTCCAAGGTGTGGGGCGATGAGCGCCACGTCAAGGTGTGGGTGCCCCACGAGTACAAGGCCCATAAAACCTATCGACTGCTGGTGGTTCACGATGGCGACGACTACCTCAAGTACACCGGCCTGCAGACCGTCCTCGACAACCTGGTGCATCGACATGAGGTGATGCCGCTGGTGGTGGCGTTCACGAATGGCGTGAACCGCAACGGTGAGTACGGGGCAAACCCGCTCCACGCGCGGTTCATCATGGAAGATCTGGTTCCGGCGATGGAGTCGAGGTTCAAGATCTCCAAAGATCCGCGTCAACGGGGTCTGATGGGCGCCAGCTTTGGCGGCGTGGCCAGCCTGTTCACTGCGTGGCAGTACCCCGGGCAGTGGGGCCAGCTGATGCTGCAGTCGGGATCTTTTGTGTTCACCGACATCGGGCATCACGGACGCTCGCCGCTGTTCGATCCCGTGGTCGCGTTCACCAACGAGTTTCGTGAAGACCCGGGTCGCACTGGCGCCCGGATCTTCCTGTCTTGCGGTGTCTTCGAAAGCCTGATTAGTTACAACCGAAGCCTGGTACCTCTGCTTCGTGGGGCTGGGGTTCAGCATCGATTCCGCGAGTCTCGCGATGGCCACAACTGGATTGGCTGGCGAGATCGGCTTCGTGATGGGCTCACCTGGACATTCCCAGGTCACCTTTGGATGACCTACGACTGATCGGCGATTCGCTTTTGTGGATGTCGCTTCCTGGCACACGCGCCCGTTCCCGGGTTAGGACCGGCCGCCCGCGGTGACGCCGCTATCTGGGAGCCCCCGATGTCCACGCCCGGTAAGCCCTCCGTCCGCCTGATCGGCCTTTCGCTCGGTGCCGACCTCTGCTGGCCTCTCGCGTTTGAGCAGATCCTCCACGACCTCGACCTCACCGTCGAGCACGAGGGCGAAGCGGTCCGCTTCGAGATCGAGCGAATCACCGTCCATCCGTTCAGCTTGACGTATAAACCCAAGTACAACGTGGTTATTGATCGGCTCACCCACTGGTTTGCCACCAGCCGCGAGTGGCTGAAGAAGATCACGCTGATGGACGGCGTGTACGTGCTCAACAACCCGTGGACGCTGCAGAGCATGGAGAAGCACACCTCGTATGTGGCCATGATGCGTCTGGGCCTGCCCATCCCCGAGACCTGGATGATTCCGCCCAAAGAGTACGGCGATGATGGCGACACCCAGGTCACCGTCAGTCGCTACAACCGCCTCTTCGACCTGGGCGAGATCGGCGACAAAGTTGGCTACCCCGCCTTCCTGAAGCCGTACGATGGCGGCGGCTGGGTTGGCGTCAGTCGGGTCACCGATTCGGCCTCTCTGCACGAGGCCTACGACAAGTCTGGCACCCGAGTTCACCACCTACAAGCTGCGGTTCAAGGCTGGGACAAGTTGGTGCGAGGCGTCGGCATGGGCCCCCAGGTGATGCTGTTCAAGTACGACCCCGGCCAGCCGCTCCACGGTCGCTATGTGGCCGACCCCGGCGTCTTAGAGGGCGAAGAAGCCTGGCGAGCGGAGGCGAACACCCGCGTCATCAACGCGTTCTTCCGGTGGGACTTCAACTCCTGCGAGATGCTGCGCGCCGACGGTCAGCTGCACCTGATCGACTTCGCCAACGCCTGCCCCGATAGCCAGGTCACCAGCCTGCATTACTACTTCCCTCAATTGGTGATTTCGCTCCTTCGCTGGACAATTTTCTGTGCCGCGGTCAAGCGGAAGCCGGTGTTGAACCCCGACTGGCAGCCCTATTTCGACATCGCCGACCTCGACCTGTCTGCGGACGAGAAGCTGCGCCGCTACGACGCCCTCGCCAAACAGCACTTCGACGCCGACCGCTTCGAGGCCTTCTGTGCCGAGCACCTCAGCGGACTGCACGCGGTGGCCCACGCCTACTTCGGCACCGAGGCCTTCCGCGAGGTGGTTCGCCAGAAAGTCGCCGCGCTCTTCCCGGCCCACGAGGTGGACACGTTCACCGATCACTTCTTCGACCAGATTCAGCTCTGGCGATCCCACAACCCCGTAGAGGCTTAACGACCATGGAACGCCGCATGCTCACTTGGCACAGCCCCTCTCTGGATCGAGAGATGACCGTCGCCGCCTGGGGACACTTTGGAAAGCCGGTGGTGTTGTTCGCGACCGCCGCCGGAGATGCCCTGGACTACGAGCGCTTTAAGCTCATCCATGTGCTCAAGCCGCTGATGAAAGCCGGTCGAATCAAGGTGTACTCGGTGGGCTCCGTGGCGGGCGAGGGCTGGCTGTCGAAAGAGGCGTACCCGGGTCACAAGACGTGGCTGCAGACCCAATACGACAAGTACCTGGTGAACGAGGTCTTCCCGGCCATCGCCGAAGACTGCGGTGGCTATCGGCCTTTCGTCACCGCTGGTGCGTCAATTGGTGCGTACAACGCCGTCACGGCGCTGCTAAAACACCCCGAGTGGGTCGACCTCGCCATCGGCATGAGCGGCACGTACGACTTCGACCGTTGGGTGGGTGATCACCGAGATTCTCACTACTACTTCAACCAACCTATGTACTTCGTGCCCAACCTGCCCGAAGGTCCTGCGCTCGACCAGCTGCGCTCCCGCCGGGTGGTGTTGGCCACGGGTCAGGGCCGCGCCGAAGCCCCCGACGAGTCTGTGCGATTGTCCAAGCTGCTCGACGCCAAGGGCATCCGCAACGACCTGGAAGTGTGGGGCACCGATGTGCACCACGACTGGCCCACTTGGCGCACCATGTTGCCGATGTTCCTCGACAAGCTGCTACCGTAGCCGACTCTTCATCCATTTCGTCGGTCGGTATCGCCCCACCGGAACCCGCTCGGAGCTCCTATGCACGTCATCCTGCTCGCCCCTCATTTTCCGGCCGGTCAACGCCGCTTCCTGAAGGCGCTGAAATCCGTAGGTGCCATGGTAACGGGAATCATCGATTCTCCACTGCAACACATCGATCACGAAGTGCGTGGCATGCTCGACGCGGTGGAAGTCATCGACAACGTGACCAGTGAGAGGCAGGTGTACGACGCGGTTCGAAGGATCCAAAAGCGCGGTCCTTGGGTGCATCGGCTGGAGGCCACCATCGAGGCCCACGTGCTCTGTGCAGCGCGTGTTCGCGAGCGCACGGCGATTCCGGGAACGTCTGTCGAGACGGTGATCCGCTGTCGCGACAAGGTCGTGATGAAGACCTTTCTGCGCGAGCACGGCATTCCGTCAGCGGCTCATCGTGGGGTCGAGACCGGAGACGAAGCTCGACAGTTCGCCAAAGACATTGGCTACCCGGTCATCCTCAAGCCTCGGGACGGGGCCGGGTCAGCGGGCACCTATCGCATCGACGACGACGCGAGTCTGGAGCGAGTCATCGTGGAGTTGGGCATGAATCAGCGTCCCACGCCCGTGGTGATGGAAGAGTTTGTGGTCGGTCACGAGGGTTTCTACGACACCCTCACGGTCAATGGTCAGATCGTGATGGACTTCGTGGCGCACTATTACCCCAACGTGCTTCCCGCGATGCGCGACCCGAACATCCCCGCGATGATTCTGTGTACCAACCGGGTAGAGATGGATAGCTACCAAGAGCTACGGAAGTTGGGTTCTAAAGTTATTAACGCCCTTGAGATTCCAACATCTGCGACGCACATGGAGTGGTTTTTCGGTCCCAAGGGCCTGCGCTTCTCGGAGATTGGGGCACGGGCCCCCGGGGTCAACTTCTGGGACGTGTACGCCACCGCCAACGACTTTGACATCTACGAAGAGTGGGCGCGGGCCGTCTGTTACGGCGACGTGCACGCCAAGCCAAGTCGTCGATACACGGCTGGTTTACTGTCGATTCGCCCCACCTCACAGGGCACTGTCCAGGGCTACACCGGCGTGGACGAGGTGCAGGCCAAGTACGGTCCGGCCATCGTGAAGTGTCACCTGCCGCGGGTGGGCAGCCGCACGCAATCTCACGAGGGCGGCTATTTGGCCAACGCCTGGATTATCGCCCGCCACCCAGACTACGACACTTGTCGAGCGATGCTCGATGATATTGGGCGTACACTGGTGATGCACGCGGGCTAGTCGTTGGCTTGACGACCCTAAGCGTAGCGGATCTTCACCGTCCGCACCAAGTCCAGCACGGCCTTTTCGACCACGTCGGTCTGTTCGTGACGCACGATGACCCAACCCTCGCCCTCGTAGCCGCCGGCTTTGGGCATACCCACCTCGGGAAGCCGGGTCTCGACGACGTGGGCGCCCATCTTTTCCTGTGCTTCGGCCAGGCCCTCGATGGCGGTGACCCGTCCACGCCCCATGCCTCGCAAAAAGGCGATTCCCACGGACCAGCGGCGCTCGAATGGACCGTCGCTCTCTTGGTCGATGACGGCGCGGGCCCAGGCGCGATGAAGGTCGGCGTCGTAGGCGTAGCTCATCAGCTTGACGATCTGCGCCCCAGGGGGACGAGCGGCCACCTCTCCGATGGCCATTGAGCCGTCTAAGCGCCGAAACCACTCCATGTGGGTCATGCCTTCGCACAAGCCCAGCGCTTGGATGGCCTTGCGACCGGCGACGCGGACGTCGGCGTACTCGGGGCCGTCGATGTCTCGGGGCAGCACCACAATCCACTGCATCCAGTCGTTGCGAACGATGTCGAGGGGACCGGGGTAGTAGCGACAGATGGACTCGAACACGGGCACGCCGCCAATGGTGACGGTCTCGAAGGTGGACTCGCTGCCGGACAGGAACTCCTCGGCCAGCATCATTCGCTGCTCGGAGGGGCGAATCTCGGCCAGCGCCTGCTTGAGCTGTGCGGCGTCATCCACCCGATAGGTGGCTTTGGAGCCGGCTCCGGCGGGCGGCTTGAGGATGAGCGGAAAGCCGACCTCTTCGGCCAGGGACCAGGCGTCGTCGGCGGACGTGACGTAGCGGTGGGCGGCGCAGGGCAGGTCGTTCGCGTGAAAGACCTCTTTCATTTGGCCTTTGTCGCGGAAGTTTTGGGTCACCTGGACGTTGGGGCCGTGGATTCCCAAGTGCTCGCGAACCTGGGCGATCTGCACTTGGATGTTCTCCAGAATGCCGACCACGCGGTGGATTTCGCCGTACTCTGCCTTCAGGTGCTCGGCGCCGCGGATCAGCATCTGGGCGTCGAGGGCGTTGGGCACGGTGGCGATGTCGTCGAACAGGTGTTGGGCTTCTCCCCGTGGGTTCTCTTGAAACAACCCGAGCAACCGAATGTTGGAGAGGCTCCTAAGGGCCTTCGCAAAGCGGAGGGTGGTTTCCATGGGGAAGGGTGCGATGAAGATGACGTTGCGCATTGGTTGCTCCCGGCGGCGCACCGATTACCCCGGCTTTGAGGGAGACGCGAGGGTTTTCATGCCGATGAATCACGGTCCTCAGAATACCATGCCAATCTGGGCCATTCCGCCGCCGGGCAGGGGAGCGACAGAGATGCGAAGGCTGTTGTTCCGGTGTTTGTTGGCCGTGTGCTCATTGGCGATAATCTGGACCACGCCCAGTCCGAGAACGACGGGAGAAAGCACGTAGAGGGCGGTCATGGCGCCGGCTTGTGTGGGTGCCACGGCGGCGAGGCCAATGAGCCCGACGGAGCCCACGGCCATGCCCAACATGGGCAGCATCGTGGTCTTTCGTTCTAGTAGGGCAAATGAGGTACCGACGGAGAGCATGCCCAGCCCGCCAATGGTCAACGCCACCGGTCCGGCGCCTGCGAGGGCGAGGTGCGGTCCGCGACTGGGTGTGGTGACCGCCGAAACGTAGGACAGCGGTCCCAAGGCGACGCCCGTGATGAGTAGGCCCTGACCGACGGCGTGTCCGGCGCCCAGAGGCCGGTTGATGTCGTACTCCATGGCGATGGTAGTCGCGTCATCGGCCTGGGCCAGGGTGGGGGAAAGCAGCGTCAGCGCGATGAGTAGGTTCTTCATGGGTTTCTCCGCCTCTGTTGTAGTTAGGCGGAGTGTTTAGCCCTAGCTGCGCTCCACTCGCGCGCTCAGCTCGCCCTCCGAATCTCGCTGAATCCACAGCTGCCAGGGCCGACAACACACTTCGCAGTCGGTGATCATGTGGCCCAGGTCGTCGTATGCGACCCAGAGGGTCATGGTCTCGAAGCACCAGGGGCACTGTATGGAGAGCGGTTGCTGCATGCGCTCATCGTAACCTGTGGCCCTCCATAAGCGTCACCGATCTCCCGATGCCGTAGACGATCGGTCTTCGACGGGGTAACTCGGTCGCCCAAGCTGGAGTTCTCCATGAATATCGTGTTCTTGGCGCCTGCCTATCCTGCCGAAATGCCAGAGTTCACCTGTGGACTCGCCGAAGCCGGCGCCCGCGTGTACGGCATCGGAGACAGCCCGGCTCGGATGCTGCCTCCCAAGGTCAAGGAGGCCCTGTACGCCTACCTGCACGTGCCGAGGATCCTCGACGAAGACGACGTCCTCTCTCGGGCCCACGACTGGCTGCGCGGTGAACACATCGACGGTATCGAGACGCTCTGGGAGCCCACGGTGCTGTTGGCGGCCAAGATGCGTGAGCGCATGGGCATTCCGGGCATGTCGCACGACACGGTGCTCGGGTTCCGTGACAAACAGCTGATGAAGGAGCGGGTGGCCGCAGCCGGACTTCGGGTACCTTATTCGGCCCGCGCAACGTCATCACACCAAGTTCGACAGGCCGCAGAGCGCATCGGCTACCCGCTGATCATCCAGCCCATCGACGGCGCCGGTAGCGCCGACACCTATCGTGTCGAAGACGTCGGCGAGCTGGAACAGGTGCTGAAGCGGGTGGGCCATGTGCCCGTGGTCAGCGTCGAGGAGTTCATCGACGGCGAGGAGTTCACCCACGACACCATCTGCGTGGACGGCGAGCCCGTGTACGAGAACGTCGCACAGTACTTGCCGCGCCCGCTGATCGCCCGCACCGACGAGTCGTGTAGCCCGATTATCTGCACGGTTCGCGACCTCTCCCAGCCGAAGATTCAGGCGGGGATTACGCTGGGCCGCGGCGTGCTCAAGGCCTTGGGAATGGGCACCGGTTTCACCCACATGGAGTGGTACCTGAAGTCGGACGGCGAGGTGGTGTTTGGCGAGATCGGCTGTCGTGCGGGTGGCGCCCGGTTGGTCGATCAGATGAACTTTACGTCGGATCAAGACCTGTTCACCGGCTGGGGCCGCGCGGTAAGCGGACAGCGTCCAAACCTCATGCTGCAGCGCCGATACAACGCGGCCATCATCTTCAAGCGGGCCAAGGGACACGGCCGGATTCAGCGCATCGAGGGCCTCTCGGAGTTCGAGAATCAGCACCGCGATCGTTTGTGCGCCATGGAGCTGTTGCCAGTGGGCGCTCGTCGTCGAGATTGGACTCAGACGCTGATTAGCGATGGCTGGATTATGGTCCGGCATCCAAACTGGGATGAGGCGCTAAAGACCGCGCGGTCGGCGGCCGACGACGTGACCTTGTTCGCGGAGGGTTCCCATCCCGCGTAGAATGGAGACCACAGGACGGACCACATGAACCGCACCCCCATCGTCGTACTCGCCGGAGGGAAGGGCTCACGCCTCGCTCCCTTAACCTGCCACCGCGCCAAACCTGCCGTGCCCTTCGCGGGGCGGTACCGAATCATCGACTTTGTGCTCAGCAACGTGGTGAACTCGGGCTACCGGCGCGTGTATGTGCTCACTCAGTTCATGGCCAGCAGCCTGATCAAGCACCTCAGTCGCAACTGGCACCTGCAAGGTATTCAGGAATACATCGAGGTAGTTCCTGCCCAGATGCGCACCGGTCCCGACTGGTACAAGGGCACGGCGGACGCCGTTTGGCAGAACGCCAACCTGCTGCACGAGTCTCGGGCACCCCATGTGGGCGTGTTCAGCGGCGACCACATCTACAAGTTCGCCATCGACCAGATGCAGCGCGTCCATGAGGAAAGCGGCGCGGCGCTCACTATCGCTGGTTGGCCGGTGCCGATTGAAGAGGCCCACCAATTTGGTGTGATGGAGATCGACAAATCGGGCCGGTTACTTGGTTTCGCTGAAAAGCCTGCAAATCCTAAACCTATGCCTGGCGACCCCACGCGGGCCTTGGTCAGCATGGGCAACTACTTCTTTCGCACCGATGTGTTGTTGAAGGAGCTCGAGAAAGACGCGGCGCTCGAACAGTCCGCCCACGACTTCGGCAAGAACATCATCCCGGGTTTGCTGGACGGTGGCCATCCTATCCACGTCTACGACTTTGGCACCAACAAGGTCCCTGGCGAGCGCGACGGCACCGTGCCCTACTGGCGCGATGTCGGCACCCTCGAAGCCTATTTCCTAGCGAATATGGAAGTCCGCAGCTCGCTACCCGCGGTGAATCTGTACAATCGCCAGTGGCGGATTCGTACTTCTCAGCGGGATTATCCGCCGACTCGTTTGGTGCGTCACTCCAAATCTCACGCCGTGACTCAGGCCGTGGACTCATTGGTCTGCGAGGGCTCCATCGTGTCCAGCAGCGTCCTCGAACGGGTGATGTTGGGCTACGACTGCTTCGTGCATGCGGGCTGCCATATCGAAGAGAGTTTACTGCTCTCGGGCTGTGATATCGGCGAAGACGTGCGGTTGAATCGGGTGCTGATGGACAAGAACTGTCGGGTCGAAGCGGGCGCCGAGATTGGCGTCGATGCTGCGGCGGATCGCGAGCGGTTCCCCTTCATCAGCGCCAGCGGCTTGGTCACCCTGCCTAAGGGAACGGTGGTACCCAAGGTGGGTCCCATACAGTTGGCCTTCGACATGGCGGACCTCATGCAGCGCGACTCCGACACAATGGCCATCATGAAGGCGTTTGAGGGGCGGTACGAATTCGCCGATCGCAGCGGACATAGCCATCGCTCATCTGGTCCCGGCTACAACACCAGGACCGACTAGTGCGTATCCTTCACCTGTCCAGCGAGTGCGCGCCATGGGCCAAGTCTGGCGGCCTCGGCGACGTGGTTGGGGCGCTCCCAGACGGGCTGATTCGCGCCGAAGAAGGCGTGCAGTGCGCGGTGGTTTTACCGCTGTACCGTGCCGCCAAAGAGGCGCTAAACAAACGCGGCCTAAGCCTGGTAGACACCGGGATAATTGCCGACGTGAACCTGGGCAATGTCACCGCTCGGGTGCGGTACCTGCGGCTCGATCGCGAAGGTAAAGCCACGGTGTTTTTCGCCGCATGCGACGCGGCCTACGACCGAGATGGCATCTACGGTCACTCCGACGATGGCGAGCGTTTCATTCTGCTGTGCAAGGCCACCGTGGGCGTCGCCAAGCAGTTGATGGGCGGCGAGCCGGACATCCTCCACACCCATGATTGGCACGCGGCCCTAGCGGCGGCACTCGTCCAGACCAGCGCTCGCGCCCTGTTGCCAAACACCAAGACCGTGCTCACACTGCACAACCTGGCGTACCAAGGGATTTTCTCCAAACAACTGGTGCCCATCAGTGGTCTGGGCTGGGAGCACTTCAACATGGAGTGCGCCGAGTGGCACGATCATCTGTCATTGCTGAAGGCAGGCATTGCACTTGCGGATGCGGTCACCACGGTCAGCCCCACCTACGCCCGCGAGATTCGCACCCCCAAGTTTGGTGCCAACCTAGACGGCTTCCTGCGTCGTCGGCGACTCTACGGCATCCTCAACGGCATTGACACCGAGGAGTGGAACCCTGTCAACGACCCTCACGTTCAGGGCTCCTGGTCGGCCGACGATCTGTCCGGCAAAGATGAAGCTCGGGCCGATCTGATGTCGGTGTGCCAATGGCCCGATCGCAAAGATGTGCCTACTTTGGGTATTGTCAGCCGAATGACATCCCAGAAGGGTCTGGACTTGGTGGCGGCCCTGGTGCCCGAACTGCACGCCATACCCGCTCGATTGGTGGTGCTCGGTACCGGTCAGCCCGAGCTCGAAGACGCCTTCAAGCGCGCCGCTCGCTACCATCAGCAAGACGTTCGGGCGCAGATCGCCTTCGACGTACCAATGTCGCACAAAGTGATCGCTGGCTGCGATGCCTTACTGCTGCCCAGTCGGTTTGAGCCTTGCGGGCTCACCCAGATGTACGCGATGCAGATGGGCACGATTCCCATTGTTCACGCGACGGGTGGGCTGGCGGATACCGTGGATTCTTCGCGCGGATTCTCGTTCGACCATCCCACAGTCCAAGGCCTTCGCTGGGCCATAGATCAAGCCGTTCAGACCTATCGGCGCGCCCCCGAACGATGGCGGGCCATGCAGCAGACCAGCATGCGCACCGACTGGAGCTGGGCGCGGTCGGCCCGTGAGTATCTGGCGCTGTATCGGTCGCTCTAGGTCGTCTGCGTGGCTGTTCTAACGATGCCAAATCGCGAGGCGATCTTTGTTCGTACTGCGCCAGGGTCTGGTAGGCGAAACGCCCTCTACGAGGTGCCCTACGGCGATTTAAAGTTCCGAATACCGATGTAGACTTTCTCTAGTCGACATTACAGTTCTGAAAGGTGGCGTTGCAGATGACGTTCACCACGCCATTCGCGACCACCTGGGCCTGACCCACCTCGATCCACTCGCCTCCACTGAAACGGGCGGTGACCAGGTATTGCCCTGGTGGCATGGGTCCGGGGCTGTGGTGCTGTCCGTTGGTGGTGAAGCGGAGATTGGCGCCTTCTCCTTGGAGAGTGACCATGCCCATCGGCGGCGCCTTGGGCATCGGTGTGGGCGTTAGAGCGATGTCGCGCGGTTCCGGGATGGGGACTTCGAGAACGGCTTCGATGAGCGCCAGCGATTCGTCGGATTCGGGCTCGGGCTCGGGCTCGGACTCGGGCTGCGCAGCTGGGAGAGGCTCGGTGATGGGCGCTGGTGTATCGGCGAGGTTGACCGCCTTCGAGCCGTCGTCGACGTCGTAGAACCCGAGCAACCCAACGCCAGCGAGCCCCAGGAGGAGGAGGGTCGCGCCGGCGGTGGACAGGAGAGCGGCCGGTATCATCCAGCGTCTCATTGAGGATGTGGGTGGCGCCGTGACCGTGGACTCGGAGCGCTCGACCAAGGTGGCGCCGCTCATGTCGTCGACGGTCACCGGACGGGAGGCCTTCACTGCCGCGATGACCTGTTCGGCCCAGGCTGGGACGTCTGGATTGGGTAGGGCTTGGCCGCACTCTCGCAGCGCTCTCTCGCACTCCTTCGCCGTCGGCCGGCGTTCGGGGTCGTAGTCGAGCATCCGGGTCAGGAGGCGGATCAGGGCGGTGTATTCGGCCTCTGGAAGTACTCGGCGGACACGCTCAATCGCCTCTTTTACCGTGCGCTGATGTCGCTGTTCATTGCCGCTGGTCTTGACCATACGCTTCTTGGTCAGGAGCTCTACGAGGACTACACCAAGGGAGTAGACGTCGCCAGCGGGCCCGTCGATGGCATCGAAACGCTCGGGTGCCATGTAGACCAAGGTGCCGAGCAGCATTCCGCGAGTCTCGGCCTCTCGGTGTTCGAAGCGGGCTGTTGCGATACCGAAATCGAGCAGCTTCACCCCTCCGGCGGCGGTCAGAGCGATGTTGGCGGGCTTGATGTCGCGGTGAATGAGCTCCAGGGGGGCCCCGTCGGGAGCCTTCGCTTCGTAGGCCGCCCGCAAGGCACCGGCGACCTCGGCGAGAATCAGGGCCGCCATCGCCGGAGGAAATCTTCCCCCTCGCAGGATGTCCTTTAGGTCGGCCCCGTCGACAAACTCCATGATCACGGCCCAGGTGCCGTTGAGCTGGACCAGCCCATCCACGTGGAGGATGGCGCGATGTCGGACCAGCCCGAGGAGGCGGGCCTCGTCGCGCTGTCGCTGGGCCATTCCCTCGGCGATGTCGGACTGGATGTCGTCCTTCATCAGCTTGATCGCCACCTCTTTGACGAAGCCGCCCTCCGAG
>JAACDH010000606.1 GCA_009936995.1 Rhodobacterales bacterium | reverse complement strand
GTCGCCTCTCGCCAGGCCTAAGCGAACCACGTATTTTAGGTCGACCAGAGGGAGATCCTCGGCGGGGACCTCGCTGCTCACGAGTCGGAGGGGACTTCTTCGGCGTCCTCGATTACGCCGATGACCCCTCGGATAGCGCCGAGTTTTTGAAAGACGGCGTGCATCCGATGGCCGACTTGTTGCATGTGGCGACGGCTGTAGACGGCCGCTACACCGGCGCTGGCGACGGGAACCACCCGGCTGACCCGCGCGCCGAGCGTCCAGGCACTCTTCCGGATGATTTCGCCGATCAGGCTGGACCCAACGGTGCGCGGCGCGACCACGGCCGGGGCCACGATGGACGGGAGGTCGCTGACGCGCATACCCACGGGTCCACGCTCGGACAGCTTGACCTCGTACCCTGCGGCGAGGGCCTGCCAAAGGGCCATCTGACCGCGATCCGTGTGTGGATCGAAGCCGTAGATAATGCCCAGCCGTTGCCCCATTCGCAGAACACCCACTGTGTGCGCGATCGCCTCGGGGGGGACCGAAGCCAGCCCTCCGAGACCCGCCAAGCCGCCCAGTACGGTCGCCCTGAATCGAACCTGGTCGATGACCCAGTGGGCCGCCCTGGTGCGCTGTTCCCGGTCGCTCAGGTCGTCGATATTGTGTCCGGCGGCGCGGATCTGCCTGTGCACGCGGTCGGGAGAAAGGGAGATGGCCTTGTACCATCCTGAGATCAGCCCTTCGTCTGCGCGGTGGAGGAGATCCCGGAGGGTGTCGTTGAGTGCCATGAGAGGGGTTTAATCGATGGGGTAGGCACAGCGCACGCTGGCGTGCGTGTGGGTTCCGTTCTCGGGGATTGCCAACCGCCCCATTTTGCCCAGCTCACTCACGGGCGACAGGACGCCACCTCCGCGCAACACACCCCCGGTTTGGGTCTGCGTCCACTCCCACGCATTTCCGGCGAGATCGACGGCTCCGAATGGAGTTTGGCCCATGGGGGTGGTGTCGGCGGGCTGCACATCGGGGGCGCAACCCAACGCCACGGCTCGATCGCAGGTAGCGGGCTCGGTACCCCATGGCATGGGGGTTAGGCCCGCTGCTCGCAACCACTCGGCCTCGGTGGGGACCCAGCCCCCGGCCCACTCGCAGTATTCGCTGGCGTCGGTCAGCTTGAGGCCGATGACCGGATAGTGTTCGGCCAAGCGGACATAGTGGTCGGCACTGCAAGCGTCTTCGGTCACGCAGAGCTGCCATTGGGCGCCCGTGACCTCGGTTCGGTCCAGCTGGAAGCCGCCGACAGACACGACTTTGCCACCGTCCATGACGACATCGCCGGGTGGAACTTCGACCCGAGGAGGCTTCGTTAAGAGCTCTCCGAGGACTACATTTATGGTGTCCCAGCCAGCATACGCGGCTCCGCTAAGCACGCCCACTCCGATGATCGCTACCACGCGGATGGCCCAAGGAGAGCCCTCGGATAGCGTGGTGCGCGGGGGGACCGTAAACTCGCCCGATAATTGCACCCTGCTAGGTGCCTTGGGGGCTGAAACAGGCTGCGGTGCAGTTTTTACGACCGACTTTGGCGTGGCCTTTTCCCGTAGTTCGTCCAGCAGCTCACCCAACTCGAGGCCGTCGCGGAACCGGTTGGGCGGCGACGGATGGGACAAGGGTGAGAGCCCACGGACTAGGATATTCCAAAGCCCCCGAGAGATGAAGCGTTGGCTTGCCTGGTCGAGTCCCGCTAGCTGCCCGAGTCTGGCGATACCGGCTTCGAGAGCCTGGCGGTCGCCAGTGACCAGGGCGCTGTGGCCGGTGACGTCGACCAGGTCTCCTGCATGGGTACCGACCCGCATACGAGCGAAGGCCTTGTGCCAGTGGGCCCGCTCCTCGGGAGGGGCCTCTACCGCCTTCTTTCCCACCTCCCATAGCTCGCGTCCCGTGGGGGTGAGCAGTGAGGTGGGCTCGGCGTGGTACGCAGGGCGGGCGCCGGTGATCGCCGCGTAGAGCATGACGCAGAGCGCGTAGGTGTCCCAAGTGGGGTCGGGGATGGCCTGGCCGGGTAGGAGCTGGTCGAGAGGCGCCCACATGGGGGTGCCAAACAGCGCCAGCTCTACCCGTTTGAGGCCGCCGATGGCCATGGCACCGCCGAAATCTCCCAGAAAAGGAGCCCCGTTGGCGTCGAGGAACACGTTTTCGGGCTTAACGTCGCGATGAACGAGGGTACCGTCGCCGATTCGGGTTCGATGAATCTGACCTAAAACGTAGGCGAGCTTGCTGGTGTACTGGAGGGTCTGGACCAGGGAATCTTGATGGGGTGACGATAGGGTCTCGTTGAGCCAGTCTCCCATGTGGCGGGGAAATTGAGGCATGGACATCGCTGGTCGGCCGTCCCATTCGAAGGCCTCCCAGATGGGCACCACGCCGCGGACGCGCTCCTCTTGAAGGGCGCGAAGGACGGCCACCTCTTGGTTCAGCGCCGCCGCCGCCTGTGGGCCTGGGATCGCCACCTTAATGGCGGTCGCAGCGCCATCTTCAAGTCGAACACCAAAGTAAATCAGTCCCTGCGCGCCGCGGGCGGCGGGGTTGGGTTCGAGTTGGTAATTCGCGAGACTCATGACAGGGCATGCTGACCGAAGGATTGGGGCCTCAGCAACCGACGACTTGTTGAAGGGCGTGCTCTTCGAGGACGCGCCCCGCGCCGCGGACGACAGCGAGGGAGGGTTCGGGGGTCATCATCACGGGTAGGCCAGTGCGTCGACTGAGGACGCGATCGAACTCGTGGAGCTGTGAACAGCCGCCGGTAAGCACGATGCCACGGGTGAGAATGTCGCTGGCCTGGCCGGGCGGCAAGGAGGAGAGCAGGTCGCGAACGGCCAGCACAACCGCATCCACGCCGGGAGAGATGGCCCGGCAAACCTCGTCGGCGCGGACCTTTGCCGCCCGGGGAATGCCACGGCGCAAACACCGGCCCTTTGCAATGCGTACGTCAGCTTTTGCGGTGCCAGCGCTTCCGAGCTCGGCTTTGATTTGTTCGGCGAGCTGGCGACCGATGAGCAGCTCGTGATCTACGCGGAGCATGTCGATGATGGCGTTGTCCATGGCCCGCCCGCCTCCGGGAACCTCTCGGAATGCGGTGACTTTCCCATGGGAGATGACAGCGATCTCTGTGCTTCCGGCGCCTAGGTCGACCACCATCTGCCCTTGGGGTGCGCAGACCGAGATGCCTGCGCCAAGCGCCGCGGCGATGGGTCGGGCGACGCGGATGACGTCGCGTGCCCCAGCGGACTGGCAGCTGTCGCGCAGGGCGCGGATCTCCATTTGGGAGGCCGAGACGGGAACGGGGATCACCATCCGTGGACGCATCATCCGGTTCCGGCCGTGGATGGTGCGGAACAGGTGCAGAAGGAACGCTTCGGCCACCTCGTAGTTTCGGATTCGGCCCGACTGTATAGGCTCAACCACCTCGACGCGTTGGGGCGCGCGGCCCAACATTTCACGAGCTTTGGCGCCGATGGCTGTCACCTCTCGACGACCTTGACGCCCATTCTGGACGGCAACCACGGTGGGTTCTTCGGCGACCAACCCACGACCGCGGAGCCATACACGCGTGTTTGCAGTGCCGGGATCCACGGCGAGATCCTGAGAAAACAGCCCAAGAACGGTGCTGAACATGGTGCGCTCGATGAGAAAGGGAGGTGGGGGGCCGATGAGCGTACTGCGTGCCGGGGAGGCGGAGCTCGCAAGGGATTGCGAGTGTGCAGAGGCGTCTGTGTGATACCACTATTCGAAATGTAAAGGCAAGAAAATCTAAAAAAGATCATGGACGACAGCGCCTTTTCAGGCCTCTTCGCGAATCAAGTCGACCGCGAGCCAGTCGAGTCGAATAATAGGTAGTCGCCGTCGTCTAATGGCGGCCCACTCAGTCCGAGAGCCGATGATGCGCCTAAATCCTCAAAATGCTGCGCTATGTACAGGCCTGGCGGCGATCGCCTTTGCGTGCGTCAAGGTGCCATACACTGGGCGGCATCAGTACAATCTGATTCCAGATGCGGCTATGCGTGCCATCGGAAAGGTCAGTTACACCACGATGCTTGCGGGGGTGAAGGTCAACAAGAAGAGCGCCAACAACCAGACGCTGCAGAAGGTCGGTCGTAAGGTCTCCAAGGCGGCCAACAAGCCGACCTATGATTGGCAGTTCAGCATGATCGCCGAAGACACCGTGAACGCTTGGTGTCTACCCGGCGGCTACATCGGCTTTTACAACGGCATCTTGCCCGCCCTCGAAAACGAAGCGGGCATGGCCTTTGTCATGGGGCATGAAGTGGGGCACGCGACCGCCCATCACGGGGCTGAGCGCTTGTCGCAGCAGCTCACCCTGCTCGGCGGATTGGTGGGGCTTGAGTTTTGGATGAAGGACCACACCAAGCTCAAGCCCAAGGACCGGGGCATCGTGCTCGGCGCCCTCGGGGCGGGCGCAGCGGTGGGGATTGTGTTGCCGTTTAGTCGGATGCACGAGGCCGAAGCTGATGTCATCGGCATGATGTACATGTCCAGCGCGGGCTATCCGCCGGCCGAGTCCCTCAAGGTGTGGGATCGAATGGACAAAGAGACGGCAGGTGGTATCGAAGTTCCCGGCTTCTTGTCCACTCATCCGTCCACTGAGAAACGGCAAAAGAACCAAAAGGAATGGCTGCCAACGGCCCGCAAGCGGTACGAGCGCAACAAGCTGCCCTACGACACTCGAAACGCCCTGTGGGGCTCTTCGGTGGGTGGCGGTGAGAAAAAGACGGGCAGCGACGGCGACACGACAGTGACGAAGCCGGGCATGAGTGCAGGTGCAAAGCCGTCTACCGGCGGGTCCGTGAATCCGCCCGTCAAACGGTAGGGAAATCACGCTTTTCGGGGTTGAAGGTTGGGTCCAGCGCAGATAACTGCCGCGCTGGAGATACTCAGATGTCTGTATTGGAGAATATGCGGTCGGGTTCAGACTCGACCTTCATGCAAGTCATCATGGCGCTGGTCGTCGTGTCCTTCGTCGGCTGGTTCGCCCAGCCCCAAGGTCAAATGGGAACCTCGGTCGCCGAAGTCAACGGCGTCCAGATCCCAGATACCGTCTTTGGGCGGCAGTATCGCCAAGAGCTTTCCGTTCGCGAGGCTCGGGCGGGTCGTCCCTTGTCCAGCGAAGAGCAGGCTGGGGTGCGCGAATCGGTCCGTCTTCGACTCATCGAAGACCAGGTCGTGCTGCAAGAGGCCAACGCGCTCGGCATCACCGTGTCTGACAACGAAGTCGCTCGCTTTGTGTTCAACCAGCCCTTCGCCCAAGACGCCAAGGGCGACTACAGCGAAGAGAACTACATGCGTTTTCTTAAGGGCCAAATGCGCATGACGCGACCCAACTTCGAGGAGACCCAACGCGAAGTGATGAAGCTTCGCAAGCTGCGATTACTCGTCTACACCGGCGCCTCCGTCTCTCGCCCCGAGCTCGAGGTCGCCTACAGTGAAGTGAACACCAAGGTCGATGTTCGCTACGTGCGGGTCCGGCCTAGCGCCTTTAACGAAGACGTACAGGTCGAGTCGGCGGACGTCGATCAGTATCTGATCGAGAACGAAGACGAGATCAAGCTCGCGTTCGAGCGCGACTTCGAGCGCAAATACAATCTACCCGAGCGCGTTCACCTGCAGATGATTCGCATGGTCATCGACGAAGAGAATCCCATCGGTGTGCTCATTCCGCGCATGAACGAGCTTCGCGACCAGCTCATCAACGGCGCCGACTTTACCGAGTTGGCCAACGAGCACTCTGCCGATCAAGATGGCAAGGGTGGCGACTTGGCGCTGCGTCCGGTCGAGCAACTGGGCAATGAAGAGGGGGCCGCGGTCGAGGGCCTGTTGGCAGGCGACATAACCCAAGCGGTCACCACGGGGATTGATGTCCGCTTGTACAAAGTGATCGAGCGGGTCGCTCCCGAACATAGCGAATTTGAGACCGTGAAACGCGAGATCTCCGAAGACATGATTCGCGCCGAAAGGGGGCCGGCACTGGCTGCCGCGTTCGCCGAAGAGACCTTGCTGGTTCAGTGGGTCGAATCGGGCGAGCTTCCCGCTGATCTGGTGGACAGCAAAGGGCTCATCTCGCTCACCACCGGCGAAATATCGGTCATGCCCGACGCCCGCAATCCCTTCGGACCGCCGGCGTCCATGCTGGCGGCGGCCCGGGACGCCGCACCTGGAACCGTGTTTCCCCAAGTCTTCGAGTCGGGCGGAACCCTGTGGGTCGCTCAGCTCATCTCTCGTACGGACGCCGACATGGCCGCCTTCGAGACCGAAGCAGAGGCAATCCGCGAAGGTGTGCTCGAGCAAAAGCGCATCGAATTCTACCTAGGCTGGGTGGCTGCGGCCAAGGCGCGCGCCACCATCCGTTAGGCCCTGCGCCATCGAAAAACTTCTGTTGCGCCACGGCCGGTCATTTCGTGCCGTGGCGCATTTTGTTTTTTTCGATCCTCAAGTTTCTAACGTTCAATGTTCGACTGTGCGCGGCGAACCTGGATTTGAGATCGTTTGCGAGTATTGACGCGTCAACGTAGATGCGAGAAATTACATGAGAGTAATTTAAATTTTCACCTTGTACTTTGACGGATGGCGTGATGAGCGTACAATCTTTTCAAGGCCCACGTCGGGGCCCCGGCGAGTCGAGACGCGGGCGCTTCAACCCCTGGCCGCCGCCCCCCCCCCCCCCCCCCCCCCGCCCGCCCCCCCCCCCCCCCCCGCCCGGGCCGGGGGGGCGCGCGGGGGGGGGGGGCGCGGCCCGCGCCGCGCCCCCGCCCGGCCGGGCCGGCGCGGGGCCCGCC
>JAACDH010000605.1 GCA_009936995.1 Rhodobacterales bacterium | reverse complement strand
GTCTGGTCGCGCATCACCAGACCCGCCCCACCATCGGCCAAGGGAGCGATGGTCGCCACCAGCTCGCGGGCCACAGCGCCGAGGGCCGGTAACGACAGCTCGACCAAGCCAACCCGACCATGCATGCGAGCGTCGTCTACTGCAGCCACCAACTTGGGCTGACGCATGACGGCCTCAAAGGGCTGGCCAACTGCGCTGACCCCCACATCGAACAGCGCCTCGGCCGCCGGATTGGTGTTCTTCACCCGACCCTCGGAGTCCAGGCTCACCACCGCCTCGCGCATGCCCGAGAGCAGAGCTTGCAGCTGGGTTCGCTCCTCGGCCACCTGATCGAGGGCCTCTTGCAGGGCCGATGAGATGCGGTCAACGGAACCGGTCAGTCGACGAACCTCATCACCACCCGAATCGGAAGGTTGGCCGGCCAAGGTGCGCGCGCGCCGCACCAACTTGCGTAGATCTCGGGTGGCAAACTCACTGAAAACCCACGCCAGGAGCGCACTCAACAACAGCCCGAAGACGCCGGCGATGGCCACGGCCTTTGGCAGGCGCCCCACCTCGGTCTCCACTCTATCTAAGGGGCGGGCCAAACGAATCACGCCCACTTGGCTGCCCTGACGCCACGGAACGGCCACGTACAGCATCTGCTGACCGAGGGTGTGGCTAAACCGACTAGAGATACCTATACCCTCGGGGCTTAGGGCGGCGCGAACCTCGGTCCGGGCAGCGTGGTTGTCCATCATCGAGACGTCGGCGACCTCGGAGTCCACCAACACCAAGCCGTCTTCGGCGATGACCGTGACCCGCGCTTCACTAGCTTGGGCAACCACATTGGCGAACGCGCTTACGTCTGCGTCACCATCGAGCATGGCCGCCAGGGACTGCCCATGGCTTAACAGCAACCACTGAACATCCTCGGTGAGCACGGCCCGCATGCGAACCGTCGTCCACCACGTTCCCAGGCCGCCCAACAGCGCCAGCAACGCCACGGTCATTACAAAGAGGCGCGTCCGGAGACCGACCTTCACGCTGGAGCCTCGGGCACGAAGCGATAACCCACACCACGGATGGTCTCGATGTATTGAGAGGCAACGAGAATCTTTTTCCGCAGGCGTTTAACGTGAGTATCTACCGTGCGTTCGGTGACGTGAATACCGTCTTCCCAGGCCTCGGTGAGCAACTGGGCGCGAGACTGCACACGGCCACGACGGTTGTACAGCGCCATCAGCAGCCGCAGCTCGAGGGCCGTCAGGGTGACCTCGACGCCCTCAATCCACACCCGATGGGCGGGGAGGTCGATGCGCAGCACCCCAAAGTCGACCTCTTCGACCGTTGCAAGCGAAGGCACACCGCGTCGGAGCACAGCGTGGACCCTCAGAATGAGCTCTCGGGTACTAAACGGCTTGGTGATGTAGTCGTCGGCCCCCAGTTCGAAACCTACGATTCGGTCGACTTCGTCGCCCCGCGCGGTGACCATCATCACCGGGATAGACGCCGTGTCGTTATCAGCCCGTAAGCGTCGTAATACCTCGGTCCCTGACATATCGGGCAGCATCAAATAGAGCAACACCACATCTGGATGGGGAAGCTTCATGGCCCGCTCTAGGGCCTCTTGACCGTTGGCGGCGGTGCGGGTGGTGAATCCATCGCGGCCCAGCGCGTAGTCCAGCGCTGCCACCAGATCGGGCTCATCATCGACGACTAGAACGAGAGGTGCATCAGACATATGACCCTCATACCTGGGTTGTGTGACAGGTGGATGACATCCTTCAACCGCCCAAGTGGCGTTTCGCACCCCGAAGGATGTCTTGGGCGAGGGGGTGCAGACCGTCTTGGATCACGGCATGGCCGGCCACCCAACTGTGTTGGACCCACTCGGGCGTGGCACAGAAGGCGACGGCCTCGACCGGGGGCACGCCCATGGCCGCCGGACGATCCAAATCGACCGCCACTAAATCGGCGGATGCACCCACGGAAATCCCAGAGCCTAGGCCACCCAAACATCGGGTTCCTTCCACAGTTCCGATGTCGATAATTCGCCGAGCCAAGCTGTCGCGCTCTCCCTCGACGGCGAGCACATTTCGACGACCCACCAGGGCACGGGCGTGCATCTCAAGACAACGTGCCTCCTCGAACAGGTCGATTCGCGCGTGACTATCGGAGCCCACGCTGACCCTTCCCGACCTAAGCTTTAGCGGAAGGAAGCCGTCGCCAAGGTCCATCTCGGTGATGGGGCAGGCGCACACGGCTGCGTTGGCATCGTCGATGATTTGGAGGTCGCCCTGGCTCGGGTACGTAAGGTGTACGGCGGTGAACCGGTCGGTGACCAGGCCGCCCTCGGCAAAAACGGCCAGCGGAGAGCGGCCGGTGGCCTGCAAACACGCCGAGACCTCGGCCGGCTGTTCGGCCACATGGGCGTGAATCGGCCCCCCAAACGACGCCAGCTCTGGCATCCACTCGGCGGGAACCGCCCGAACTGAGTGCGGCGCGAGCCCCACGCCCACACGCGAATTCGGGTGCTTGGCCAAGCTGAGGCAGGCGTCGAGTGGTTCGTCGGGACTGGCGTCGCGAAAACGCAGCTGATCTGGCCCTAGAGGCACACCGATCGCGCTGGTGGCGTACACAGCGCGCAACAAGTGGATCCGAATGCCGACATCGAGGGCGGCGGCGATCACCCGATTCGCGAGCTCGTTGGGGTCGGCGTAGGGCGTCCCGTCGGCCTGGTGGTGCACGTAGTGGAACTCGCCCACATGGGTGACGCCAGCCAGCGCCATTTCGAGGAAACACAACCGACTGACCGCGTAAACTCCCTCGGGAGACAGCGAATTAGCGGTCCGATACATGGCGTCACGCCAGCTCCAGAAGTCGCTACGACCGGTCGCACGGAACTGAACCCGCCCACGAAATGCCCGCTGAAATGCATGGGAATGTGTGTTCACTAGACCCGGCATGAGCACGCAACCCGGCATTCTACGCACCGAATCGACAGCCATCACTGGACCAATGCCAGCGATATTGCCCGCATCGTCGATACGAACGGCGACGTTGGCTTTAAGACCATCGGGCAACACAGTGTAATCGGCGAGTAGGGCGCGCATTTAACTCCCAGTTATACACTCCGCCTAACCCAATCATCCGTCTGCCGAGGCCAGAGATCCCCATCCAACTTGCATATGTTCCATAATGTTGTAATATCGTTGAACCAGTCTTGAAACAAATTCGCAATTATCCGAAAAACCCGTACTTGGTCCTACAGATACATTGGCATGGTACTTGCTGTTTACAGAAAGCATGATCCATCACTTCACGCCCCTGCCCGCCCTCCTTGGCGGTGTACTTATCGGTCTCTCGGCCACAGCACTCATGCGGTATTACGGACGCGTCATGGGTTGTTCGGGAATTTTTGCCGGCGCGCTCAACATCACCGATCAGCGCTGGCGAGCCTCCTTTCTCGTGGGCATGATCGTCGCAGGACTGGCGATGAATGCCCTCGTGCCTCACCTGTTCGATGTGCCCGAAAACCGACCTCTCGCAACGATTCTCGTCGCCGGACTCCTCGTCGGATTTGGTACCCAAGTGGGCAGCGGCTGCACCAGCGGCCACGGCATCTGCGGCCTCACCCGCTACAGCAGGCGCTCGCTGGTTGCGGTGCTCACCTTCATGGCCGCAGGGTTCGCCACCGCTACCGGCTACTCCCTGCTGTTGGCCACCCCATGAAAGACCTCGTCGCAGCCCTCATCGGCGCATTTTTTGCGGTCGGCTTAGGCCTCTCCGGCATGACGGACGCCACCAAGGTCATCGGCTTCCTCGACCTCTCTGCCGGCTGGGACCCCTCCCTCGGTCTGGTCATGGCGGGTGGCATTGGTGCACACTGGCTGTCCTGGCGCTTCGCCGTCCCCGACGGTCAGCCGCTATTCGGCAACGCCTTCCACCTGCCCACCCGAACCGATATCGACTTCCGGTTGGTCGGCGGCTCCGCCCTCTTTGGCATCGGCTGGGCACTCGGTGGCTTTTGTCCCGGCCCTGGAATCGTCTCTGGCGCCACCGGAGAGGTTCCGGTGCTCACCTTTCTGTTGGGAATGTTGTTAGGCACGCTCGCTTGTAAGGCCATTCCCTTGCCCGTCGAAAAGGCCACCCCTCTGAAGACCCCGGAGCCCGCACCATGAACATCGAAGCCTTCTTTCACAAAGAGAGCTCTACCCTGGCCTACGTCGTCTGGGACTCCGCCACCAAAGACGCTATCGTCATCGACGCCGTCCTCGACTACGACGCCCACGCCATTAAGGTCTCCGAGTCCTTCGTCGACGAGATCGCCGCTTACGCCAAGAAGAACAGGCTGACGATGCACTACGCCATCGACAGCCATGTGCACGCCGATCACCTCACCGGCCAAGGCGCGATCAAAGAGAAGCTCGGCGCCAAGACCGCCATCTCCGAGCACGTCATCGGCGTCCAAAAGGCGTTCTCCAAGCTTCTCGAGCTCGACATCGCCACCGACGGCTCCCAGTGGGATGTACTGCTCAAAGACAACATGATGCTCGAGGCCGGCAGCCTGAAGATCAAGGTGCTCGCTAGCCCCGGCCACACCCCCGCCTGCATCTGTCTACAGATCCAAGACGCCGTGTTCGCCGGCGACGTCCTCTTCATGCCAGACTTCGGTACCGGCCGCTGCGACTTCCCCGGTGGCTCCGCCGAGAACTTGTACGACAGCATCAAGCGCATCTACGCGCTCCCAGACGCAACCCGCATCTTCGTGGGCCACGACTACCAACCTGGCGGACGCGCGCTCGCGTACGAGACCTCGGTTGCCGAGTGTAAAGAGAAGAACAAGCAGCTTCGGCACGACACCAGCCGCGAAGAGTTCATTCAGTGGCGCAAAGAGCGCGACGCCGTGCTTCGTCCGCCCCGCCTCATCTGGCAGAGCCTGCAAGTCAACGCGGCCGCTGGTGCCCTCCCCGCCAAGAGTGAGAGCGGCACCTCCTACTTGAAGTTGCCCATCAACGTCTTCGGATGAGCCAGGCCATTCCGAAGGTTCAACGTTGGCTCGAAGAGCTGATCGTTGGTCTCAACCTCTG
>JAACDH010000097.1 GCA_009936995.1 Rhodobacterales bacterium | reverse complement strand
GGTGAGTGACGGCATCGAAGTGTGGGCGCTGCCCCTGTCCCGGCCGGGAATGGCCAGCTTAGGAAACACCCTTCGGTGGACCTTCGACCCTACCGGTGCCGAAATCACTGCTAGAAACCAGTGGTCTAGCGGCGACCTCGATATCACACCAAATCCCCACCTCGACCTCACACTTCAGTCGTCTGAATCTGTTCATCCTACAGTTGGAGAGCTATTTTTCGCGCTGTATCATCGCGAAGATTTTAAGAGTATCACCGTCGAGACGCAGCAGTATCGGGTGACGTTAACTGAGCTGGACGGCAGCCTGGGTTGGGCCCGCGCGGCGCGGTAATGTTATCCGGCCCGGATGAACATCCCAAACGCCCCTGTCCGCCCGCATCTTCACACCGAACACGACGTCGAGCGCGTGGATCCTTGGTTCTGGATGCGCGATCGCAAAGACCCACAGTTGATGGCCTATCTGGAGGCCGAAAACGCCTACACGGAAGCCCAGGTGGCCGATCTGCAGCCGTTGAGCGACCCCCTCTTCGCCGAGATGAAGGGTCGCATACAGGAAACCGACAGCTCAGCGCCGGTGAGAGATGGCAACTACTGGTACTACCACCGCACCGTAGAGGGTCTGAGTTACCCCATCTACTGCCGAAAGCAGGGGTCGCTGAAGGGGAAGGAAGAGGTGATCCTCGACGTCAACAAGCTCGCAGACGGTCACGATTTCTTGTCCTTGGGTGCGTTGGCCGTCAGCCCTGATCACAGCCGTTTGGCCTACGCCGTCGACGTCTCCGGCCGCGAGAAGTACGACGTGGTGATCATCGACCTGTACGACGGCACCTTGCTCGACCAACATCTGCGTGGCACCAGCGGCGACATCGAGTGGGCCAACGACAACCGCACCCTGTTGTACACCGACCTCGACAAGACTCTGCGTCCGTGGCGTGTTCGCGCCCATATGCTGGGATACCCGACCAGCGAAGACGTCACCGTGTTCGAGGAAGCCGACGACAAGTTCCGCGTCGGCCTCAGTCGCACGCGCACCGATGCGTACTTGGTGATCACAGTCGGCAGTGGCCTCACATCCGAGGTCCACCTGCTGGACGCCAATCAGCCCTCGCTGGGGCTCCACTTGCTGCAGCCGCGGCACACGGGCATGCGCTACGGGGTGGCCCATCACACCGATAGTCTGTACATTCTCACCGATGATTCGGACGACGATCAAGGTGTTCACACGAAGGATGCGGTGAACTACAAGCTGATGTTGGCGCCTGTCGACAGCACCGACCGCGCTCAGTGGAAGGAGGTCATCGCCCACCGTCCCGGCGTCCAGCTGGTCAGCGTGCAGGTGTTTGAGGACTTCTTGGTGCTCCTCGAGCGCGAGGACGGTCTGCAGCACATTCGTGTGCGCAATTTAGCCACCGGCGAGGACCATCGGGTCGAGATGCCCGAGGCCATCTACGACCTGGGCCTGGGCTCCAATCCCGAGTTCAAGACCACCGAAGTTCGCTTTTCGTACGAGTCCATGGTGACGCCCACCAGCACCTTTGGTTGGGACATGAACACCCAGACCCGTCGGTTGATTAAAGAGAAGCCGGTTCTGGGTGGCTTCTCTCGCGACGATTGGTCCACCGAGCGCATCTACGCCACTGCCGATGATGGCGTGCAGGTTCCCATCAGCATCGTGTACCCCAAGGGCATGAAGCGCGATGGCACCGAGGCGTTGCTGCTGTACGGTTACGGCTCGTACGGCATCACCATCGACGCTGGCTTCACGCCCACTCGACTGGCGCTGCTCGATCGCGGCGTGGCCTTCGCCATCGCCCACCCTCGTGGCGGCGGCCTGCTCGGGCGTCCCTGGTACGAGGCGGGCAAGTTCCTCACCAAGCGGCGCACGTTCACCGACTTCATCGCGGTGGCCAAGCATCTCATCGCCGAGGACTACACCAACGCCGACCGTCTGGCCATTATGGGCGGCAGCGCTGGCGGTATGCTGATGGGCGGCGTCTGCAACATGGCCCCCGAGCTCTTTCACTGTTGCGTAGCCGCCGTTCCCTTCGTCGATGTGGTCACCACCATGTTCGACGAGAGCCTTCCGCTCACCGCTAACGAGTGGGAAGAGTGGGGCGATCCCCGCGACGAGGAGTTCTTCGAGTACATGCTCAGCTACTCGCCCTACGACAACGTCGAAGACCGCGACGACTACCCCAATTTGCTGATCACCAGCGGCCTGAACGACCCCCGTGTTCAGTACTGGGAGCCCACTAAGTGGTGCGCCAAGCTTCGCGCCACGCTCACTGAGCCCAAGCAAATCCTGCTGAAGACGCACATGGGCGCTGGTCATCAAGGCAAGAGCGGTCGGTACGGATACCTCGAAGATCGGGCGTTCGACTACGCGTGGGTTCTGAACCATCTGGGCGCCGATCGCGACTGAACCGGTCGTTGGTAACCGACCAGACGGTCTGCTACTCGGTCCAGCCGCAGGTGCGGTCCTTGTTCTGCTCGGCCAAGTAGCCCGCCAATGGGGCGAAGTACTCCACCAGCGGATCCGCACTCATCTCACGGGTATCGGTGAGGGCTTCGAGGGCGTCGGGCCAGGGCTTGCTGGCGCCCATCTCGAGCATGGCCTTCAGCTTAGCGCCAGCTTCTTTGCTCTCGTAGACCGAGCAGGTGTGCAGCGGCCCCTCGTGTCCGGAGGCTTCGCACATGGCCTTGTGGAACTGGAACTGCAGCACATGGGCTAGGAAGTAGCGGATGTACGGCGTGTTTCCGGGGATGTGGTACTTGGCGCCGGGATCGAAGAGGTCTTCGGAGCGCTCGGAAGGCGGCGCGATACCTTGGTATTTGGCGCGGAGCTCCCACCAGCCCTTGTTGTACTCCTCGGTGGAGATCTTGCCGTTGAACACGTCCCAACGCCACTGGTCGATCATCCGGCCGAAGGGTAGGAATGCCACCTTGGCCAGAGCGTCTTGCATCTGCTTATTGATGACGGCGTGTTCGGACTCGCTGACCGTGTCGAGCAGGCCCACCTTGTTGAGGTAGGACGGTGTGATCGACAAGGCGATGGCGTCTCCGATGGCCTCGTGAAAGCCGTCGTTGGCGCCGCTTTGGTACAGCACCGGCAGCGTGTAGTAGTTCTGGAAGTAGTAGTTATGACCGAGCTCGTGATGGATGGTGACGTAGTCTTCCATGGTGGGCTTGATGCACATTTTGATGCGCAGGTCGTTGTTGTACGACAGGTCCCAGGCGCTGGCGTGACAGACCACTTCCTTGCCCTCGGGCTTGGTGAACATCGAATTCTCCCAGAAGGTCTGGGGAAGGGGATCGAGGCCCATGGAGGTGAAGAACCCCTCAGCTGCTTTCACCATCTTCTGGTCTTCGTAGCCCTTGTCGACCAGGGCCGCGGTGACGTCGAGGCTGGGCTCGCCGGGGAAGGGCTCGAGCATGGGATAGAGGTTGTCCCAGCTCTGACGCCACATATTACCGAGCAGGTGGGCGGGGATCGAGCCGCTGGTGGCGACGACATCGTCTCCGTATTGCTCGTTGAGTTCGGCGCGCACGTGGCAGTGGAGTTGCTCGTAGAGCGGCTGAACTTGCGCCCACAGGCGGTCGATCTCAACCTCGAACTCTTGGGGCGTCATGTCGTAGCCGGAGCGCCAGCCCACGCCCATGTCTGCGTAGCCAATCTCGGTGGCGCCTTCGTTTCCGAGCGCGACGAACTCTTGGTAGATCGGACGCATCTGGGGTGAGAGGGTGCGCCAGCCTTCCCAGGCTTCGAGCAGCTCATCTGGATTGCGACTGGTACCGATGATCTCTTCCAATTGGCCGAGATCCTTGCAGTCGTCGTCGGTCTTGCAGAACTTACCCTTGCCGTACAGGCCACCCAGTTTGGTGGCGATCTCGGCCAAGCGCTTGCGCTTCTCGGCGGCGGACGGAGCGGGCAGGGTGGCTTGGATTTTCATCAGGCCTAGTTGACGGGCCACATCGGGGTCGAGGCCTGTGACGTCGTTGAACGCGGCGGCTTCGGGGATGGCCGTGGTGAGGTAGGCCATCGCCGCTTCGGCTGTAGACGACGCCAGGGCCTCGGTCTCGGGCTTGATGTCCGTCTCGTAGGCCCAATATGCGGTCTCGCGAGCGATATAGAGCGCCTTGAGCTTCTCGTCGTTGGTCTTCACCCAAGCGGCGGCCTCGTCGGCAGTGGGGCCGGCCGTCGCGGCGGGCTCTGAGGCAACTTCTTCGTCCAACTTGACGCCTCCACAGGCGAACAGGACGGCGAGGGGAAGTATGGGAAGAATGGGTCGCATGGGGGGCTCCAGGGATCACGAACCAGACGTGTATGGCGTTGAAGGCGTTGGAGCGAATCTGGCGAAGGTTCACATCGGTGACCGGCCCGAAAAACACGACTCTGTGTGGACCTACAGTAGGTTTGGGACCAAGCGTAGGGGCGGGACCAACGAACCATCGGACATCGGTTTGCACACAACTGGTCATGGCGCCGTGGACATTCCCACAGATCGGTTAGAAGGCGCGCCTCGGAGGCTCTATGAACGCCATCTCTCGCGGTAAAATTCTTCGCGACGCCCTGCAGCAGCGCATCCTGATCATTGACGGCGCCACGGGCACCATGATCCAAAAGTACGGCCTCGAAGAGGCGGACTATCGCGGCGAGCAATTTGCGGATTGGCCTTCAGACCTGGTAGGCAACAACGACCTGCTCGTACTCACCCGTCCGAGTATCATCCGCGAGATTCACGACGCATATCTGGCGGTTGGCGCTGATCTCATTGAAACAAACTCGTTTAATGCGAACAGCATCTCGCAGTCCGACTACAACATGGAAGCGCACGTCCGCGACATCAACCTAGCGGCAGCTCGGATCGCTCGCGAGGCGGCTGACGCATGGTCGGCAAAAACACCAGGGAAACCTAGATTTGTAGCTGGCGTTCTCGGACCAACGAGTCGCACGGCCTCCATCTCGCCCGACGTCAACGACCCAAGCGTCCGCAATGTCACCTTCGATGAACTGGTGACGGCCTACATCGAGGCTGGTAAGGCGCTACTCGAGGGCGGCGCCGACGTGCTGCTCATCGAGACCGTCTTCGACACGCTGAACGCAAAAGCGGCCATCTTCGCCGCCAAAGAAGTGGTCGAGGGTTGGCACGAAGACATCCCTATTATGATCTCCGGTACCATTACCGATGCCTCGGGTCGCACCTTGTCGGGCCAAACCACCGAGGCCTTCTGGAACAG
Organism: Rhodobacterales bacterium; assembly: GCA_009936995.1. Lineage (GTDB taxonomy): Bacteria > Myxococcota_A > UBA796 > UBA796 > JAACDH01. Next base: position 11,699 of record JAACDH010000097.1, on the reverse strand, counting down.
CGTCTCCCATGCAGAGCCGCTGATCATCGGTCTGAACTGCGCCTTGGGCGCCGCCGACATGCGCCAATATGTGGCGGAGCTGTCTCGGGTGGCCAACTGCTTCGTCAGCGTGCACCCCAACGCCGGCCTGCCGAACGAGATGGGCGGATACGACGAGACCCCTGAAGACATGGCCCTCGTGCTGCGCGAGTTCGCCGACGCTGGCCTGCTGAACTTGGTGGGCGGCTGCTGCGGAACTGGCCCCGAGCACATCCAAGCCATCGCCGAGACCATGGTCGAGGTTGACGCTCGGGTCATTCCCGACATCCCACCACGGATGCGTCTTTCCGGCCTCGAGCCCCTTATTCTTGGCCCGGACAGCCTGTTTGCCAACATCGGCGAGCGCACCAACGTCACCGGCTCGGCTCGGTTCTCTAAGCTCATCCTCGATGGCGACTACGAGACGGCCCTTCGAGTGGCTCGTCAACAGGTCGAGAACGGCGCCCAGCTGATCGACATCAACATGGACGAGGGCATGCTCGACAGCGAGACCGCCATGGTTCACTTCGTGAATCTACTGGCCTCGGAGCCCGATATTAGCAAGGTGCCTATTGTCCTCGACTCCTCCAAGTGGTCGGTGATCGAGGCTGGGCTCAAGTGTCTTCAGGGTAAGGGCATCGTCAACAGCATCAGCTTGAAAGAGGGTAAAGAGGCCTTCCTGAAGCAGGCGCGTTTGGTGCGCAAGTATGGTGCCGCGGTCATCGTGATGGCGTTTGATGAAGACGGTCAGGCCGACACGGTCGCGCGCAAGGTGGATATCTGTACCCGTAGCTACAACATCTTGGTCAACGATGTGGGCTTCCCTCCCGAAGACATCATCTTCGATCCAAACATCTTCGCGGTGGCTACCGGCATCGAAGAGCACTCCGGTTACGCGGTGGCCTTCCTCGAAGCTGTGAAGCAGATCAAGGCGACGCTGCCACACGCCAAGATCAGCGGCGGCGTTAGCAACGTCAGCTTCAGCTTTCGAGGAAATAATCCTGTTCGCGAGGCCATTCACGCGGTTTTTCTGTACCACGCCATCGAGGCGGGAATGGACATGGGCATCGTCAACGCTGGTGCGCTCCCCGTTCTTGAGCTGCTGCCAGAAGATCTGCGCGAGCGGGTCACCGATGTGGTGCTCAACCGCCGTGCGGACGCCACCGAGCGCCTGCTCGATGTGGCGGACCAAGCAAAGGGTCAGGCCCGTGCCAGCAAGACCGACATGACCTGGCGAGAGCTTCCGGTCGCCGAGCGTCTGGCTCACGCCATGGTGAACGGTATCGCTGACTTCGCCGTCGAAGACGCCGAGGAGTGCCGCTTAACGATGGACCGGCCAATTCACGTCATCGAGGGCCCGCTGATGGACGGTATGAACCGCGTCGGCGACCTGTTTGGCGCCGGTAAGATGTTCCTACCTCAGGTGGTGAAGTCGGCACGGGTGATGAAAAAAGCCGTGGCTCACTTGGTGCCGTTCATCGAAGCCGAGAAGGGCCCCGGTGGCTCGACCAAGGGCAAGATTCTCATGGCCACGGTGAAGGGCGATGTGCACGATATCGGCAAGAATATTGTCGGCGTGGTGCTGCAGTGCAACAACTTCGAGGTCATCGATCTGGGCGTGATGGTGCCCGCCGAGACCATCCTTCGAGCGGCCAAAGAGCACAATGTCGACATCATCGGACTGTCGGGCCTCATTACGCCCTCCCTCGACGAGATGCATCGGTTCTCCAAGGAAATGCAGCGCCAGAATTTCGATATTCCCTTGATGATCGGCGGCGCTACCACCAGTAAGGTGCACACTGCGGTGAAGATCGAGCCTCACTACGAAGGGCCGGTGGTCTACGTCACCGACGCCAGCCGTGCGGTGGGCGTCGCGGCCGCCTTGGTCAGTGACACGCTGCGCGACGACTACGTGGCCAACCTCAAGACCGAGTACGATGTGGTCCGGGTCAAACGGGCTGCCCGTGACCAGGCGAAGAAGCTACGCAAGCTTCCCGTGGCCCGCAGTCGGGCACCTAAGGTGGCCGACTGGGATGCGCCGACGCCGAACAACCCCGGTGTGCGTAGCTTCGACCTCGACTTGGCGGCCCTCCGCGAGATCATTGACTGGACGCCCTTCTTCCAGACCTGGGAGCTTCGGGGTGTCTACCCGCGGATCCTCGAAGACGAGAATGTTGGACCTCACGCGCAATCTCTGCTGGACGATGCCAACGCGCTTCTCGACCGGATTATTGGCGGAAAGCTACTCCAGGCCAAAGCGGTGTTGGGGTTGTTCCCGGCCAATCGAGACGGCGACGATGTGGTCATCTACACCAACGACGCTCGCACCGAAGAGCGTTGCCGCTTCCACGGACTCCGTCAGCAGCACGACCGCACGCTGCCGAATGTCAGCGTCTTCGACTACGTCAACAGCGCGGACACGCCCGACTGGATGGGCCTCTTCGCGGTCACCGCAGGCCATGGAATAGAGGCCCTTGTTGCCGAGCGGGTTGCCGATCACGACGACTATGGTTCCATCATGGTGAAGGCCATCGCCGACCGGCTGGCTGAGGCCGCCGCCGAGTTCGTGCACCGCCTAGTGCGCACCCAAGACTGGGGTTACGCCCCCGATGAAGACCTCGACATCCACTCGCTGATCAAAGACAAATATCAAGGTATTCGGCCTGCACCAGGGTATCCTGCCCAGCCCGATCACACCGAGAAGCGAACGCTCTTCGGCCTGTTGAACGTGCCCGAGGCCATCGGCGTCACGCTGACCGAGTCCTACGCCATGTGGCCCGCGGCTTCGGTGAGCGGCATGATGCTCGGTCACCCAGAGTCTAAGTACTTCGCTGTGGGCAAAGTCACTCAAGAGCAGGTGGAGGACTACGCGAAGCGAAAGGGCATCGAGCTTGACGTGGCCGAGAAATGGCTGGCGCCGAACTTGGCCTACTAAATAATCGTCTGCACAAGGTCGGCGGGCTCAGCGCCAACCTGTTCGGCGCGTCTTCATCCTCAGAGACCTCATCGCCACCCTGTCGTCGCGTGGTTTCTGGTTCGCCGACGTACTTGTCGTCTTGGGCCCGGGCGTCGTGGCACGCTTGGCGAGCTCGAGTCCGTTCACGCTTGGTAGATATGAGTGGGCAAAAATGGTGTATTGCCTCGTGATTTAGCTGAATTCCTCGTAGGTGTTCGACGCCGCTGTGCCATTCTGCTCCCCAGCCGAGTGGAGGACAGCGGTCGGCGTCGTTAAAAAGAACGACTACGCGACAAACATCGGGTCTAGGTCCAAATTCCCGCCTGTGAGCACCAGGGCGACACGTTGGTGGCCTAGCCTTTGAAAATCCGCCGAGAGGGCGACCGCGAGTGGTGTAGCGGCGCTTGGCTCGACCACCAACTTCATGCGCTCCCAGATGAGTCGCATGGCCGCTCGGATCTGATCGTCGTCTACAAGGTGTACCTGTTTCACCAGGTCGCGAACCACCGGCCAGTTTCGTTCGCCCAGGGTGGTGAGGAGGCCGTCGGCGATCGTGTTTGGGCTGTGGGTACGCACCCGTTCGCCACTTTGTATACTCCGATACGCGTCATCGGCGCCTGTGGGCTCGGCAGCGTGAATGTCGATCTCGGGGTGCAGATAGTGGGTGGCCAGTGCGACTCCAGCCAAGAGCCCACCGCCGCCAACCGGAGTGACGATGGCGTCTAGGTTGGCGACTTGATCGAGGAGCTCTAGGCCGACGGTGCCTTGGCCGGCGATGACGTTGTCATTGTCGTAGGCGTGCACCAGGGTGGCGCCGGTTCGGGCGATCACATCGGCGGTGGTGGTCTCGCGGGCCTCTAGAGTAGGGGCGCAGTCGACTACGGTGGCGCCGTAGCCCAGCACCGCCCGCTTCTTGACGGCCGGGGCTGAAGTGGGCATCACGATGGTTGCGGAAATGCCGCGGAGCTTCGCGGCGAGCGCCACCGCTTGGGCGTGATTCCCGGAGGAATGGGTGACCCCGCCTCGCTGGGCCTCCTCCTCGCTCAGGCAAGCAATGGCGTTCATGGCTCCCCGAAACTTGAACGCCCCTATCTTTTGGAAGTTCTCGCACTTGAAGAACAGCTGGCAGCCCGCGAGCTCGTCGAGGGCCGTGCTGGTGAACACTGGGGGTCGATGAGCGTGGCCAACGATGCGTTGGGCCGCGTCGCGGATGTCGGACAGGGAAGCTGCGTAGGTGTTCATGGTTCTTTACTATCACTGGGAACCGATGGCGCAGTGCGATGTCTTACTGGATATCCCCAAATACAGGAGAACGAGATGGTTCGAGCGATGACAATGGTGCTAGGCATGATGTTGGCGGGAACTGCGTTCGCAGGCGACGAGCCCGTGGAGCCCGAGGTAGTCTACAAGGCCGTTACCGAAGTCACGTTCGGCGAGGTCGGTTTGGAAGGCGAGATGATCAGGCCCGAGGTGAAGATCAGTACCGAGCGTGCCAAGGCCCACTTTCCGTCGTTCATTCGACTTCGGGTCGAGTGGAAGCAGGAGATGGCTCGGTCCGTCAACGACGTAAAATAGGGTCAGGTACCTCCACTTACCATTTTCTACGACGTTGGAACGCCGGGAATGTTCTGTTTTGCGAGGGTCAGGTACCACCACTCATCACGTTCGCCGTTTAAAGTGATAAGTGCAGGTACCTGACCCTCGGTAGTTATGAGCGACATCTTCTTTCCCTGCGATAAGTGCGACCAACCTGGTAAGAATCTGGCCGACCGGAAACCCGCGTGGGCTCAGATCAGCGCCTGGGACTCCGACTGCATCACCTGGCTGAATCAGGCGCCCGACGAAGAAGACCCCGAGATGTCGGTGGTCGAGGATCTGCCGCTTGTCGGCGATATCCGTTGCCTCTTGGTGCGCCATCCCTTCCGAGCGTCCACCACCGAGCCGTTCTGGACGATGTTCTGCCCGCCCTTGTCTCTGCTGAACGGCTGGCGTGATTTTCCCGATGAGATCGCACAGAGTGGTCTGGTAAAAACCGAAGTCGTCCAAGTGATCGACGGGGGTCCCGATCTTGCCGAGGCGGGCTGCGCGCTTGTAGAAGTGCGCGTGGTGGAGTCCATTCAGGTTGACCAACTGGGCCAGCATTTTCCCGAGGCCTCGGATCCTGGTGAGTCGCTGCTGTTCATGCCGCAATTTCCGCCCAAGGGCGCGGCACGGTCGGTTTGTGGCGACCTGACCATCGTAGACGCCGACGCCCAGGCTGCACAGGGCGGTTGGGTGCTCCTCCAGGACGACGCCGTGCTGCTGTTCGGCACCTGGGACTTCCACACTAGGTTTGTGTACGCGGGTCGTTTGCGGGTCTCGGACGAGCAACGTGCTGCTTTTGACGATCTGTGCGGCGAATCGGATGGTGTGGTAGACGACACCGGCTGAGCGTTGGGATGACTTTTGGAATGGCTCCCAACTGAGCGCGAGACGGGTTCAGGCCGTCAGCTCCACAGCAGCTGCGTGACTCGACGCCAGAGGTTCCGGCGACGCGTTATTCAACCTTGAAATTCTGTTAGGTACGAGTTCGATGGAGGATGGGTGCGGTTAAAACTCTGGCTCATCGCGGCATTGATGCTTGCACAGACTGCCTGTCTCGAGGGCTTCTCAACCCTGTTCACCACAGTACGCTACGACGCCACGACCCAGGCGTTCGAGGTCGAACGGGTGCTGGTGAACGTCGACGAGTCCTTCTTCCAGTGCTCCGACAACGAGAGCTGCATCGAAGCTCTGGACCGAGCGTTGCGCAAAGAACCGGGGCACGCCTTGGGTGGTTCTTTAGCGGACCGTCTGTTGCGACGGTTGCTAGATGGTGGCGCGGTCGAGGTCGAGCTCGAGCTTCAACCTCACGACGGCCAGTTGGATGTGGTGCTGAGATACCAGGCACCGGCCGGCTCCCAAGCGGCCCGCGCGACGATGGTTCAGGCTGAGTGGGGGGGGGAGCCCGGTCGCGAGAAGTATTACCTGGTGGTCGAATCCCAGTCATCGATGGTGCCGCCCAAGCGCTACGAGACTCGGAAAGCCGCAGTGGGTGAGGGCGATTGGCGCGAGTATTGGGTACTGCCTCGGAACCTCGACCAGGTGACCACGGAGCTGACAGTGGATGGGTCCTCGGGCTCGATTTTTGAGACGGCGCCTGGCTTATTGGCAGGCCTTCAGTCTCTCGGGTGGTTGGACGACGGTGCGCGGGAGCCGGTCGCTTTGTCTGTGGTAGAGGAGCCGGTGCAACCCACATTTGTGGAAGAACGTATGGGAATGGTGCCCGAGCCTGAAGTCGTCCACGAGTCCGAGATCATCGTGGCTCCCGAGTCCGCAGTCATCGTTCCGCTCGAGCCTGAGGTCATCTCCGAGGCCGAGCCCGAAGTCATCTCTGCTCCGGAGCCAGTGGTCGTCGTCGAGCCAGAACCCGATGTCGTCGCCGGGCCCGAACCTAAGGTCATCGCTGTTCTGTCGCCCGAGGTCATCGCCGAACCCGAACCTGAGATCATCGCCGCGCCCGAGCCCGAGATCATCGCCGCGCCCGAGCCTGTGGTCATCGCCGAACCCGAACCCGAGGTCATCGCCGCGCCCGAGCCTGTGGTCATCGCCGAACCCGAACCCGAGGTCATCGCCGCGCCCGAGCCTGTGGTCATCGCCGCGCCCGAGCCTGTGGTCATCGCCGAACCCGAGCCTGTGGTCATCGCCGAACCCGAGCCCATCGCTCAACCGGAGCCCGAACCCCAAGTCGTTATCGAGACCGCTGTCATCTCCGCACTCGAGCCCATGTCCAAGCCCGGCTTCGCGCCCGACTCCGTTGTCGCAGTTAGACCGGCTGCTCCTCAGGTAGCGACCCCCGCTATCTGGCCACGGCCCGCGTCGGACAGTCGTGCCCGCGTGTACGCCTTCGATCCACAGCTCACCAATGGGATCTCGGCTCTTCAGGCCATCTCCGCCAGCGGACACCTGCTTCCTCGCGTGGAGTGGTGCTACCAAGATCGCGCCGCGATCGACCCCAGTCTTGGCGGAACGATCTTTCTGAGTGCATTGGTGCGAGCGGACGGATTGGTGTTGAACACCTCAGTATCAGGGGAATTGCGCGACGAAGCTCTTCGAGAGTGTCTAAATCGCGCTGTACAGGACTGGAACTTCAAACCCTGGGGTTCTGGAGACAGCATCGCGGATGTGATTTTGCCCTTTACCCTTAGGGTCGAGGAAGAAGCACAGCGCAAACGTAAGCGACCTTAGGTATAATAAAACCATGCTGCGCGTTCTTCTCCTCGCCGCCCTCACAGCCAGCCTGCTGTCTTCCCCGGCCTACGCCGGCAAAGACGTCATGGCCGAGCGAGTGCGCCTCCAAGAAGAGATGACCAATCTCGCCTCTCGAAATGTCTGGCATGGCGTCGAGCGCAACTACTTGAAGATTACCGAGCTCGATGTACCGATGCTTGTGGTGGACCATGTGTTGGGTGCACAGTCGGCGCAAAGCCAGGGCAACATCCTCGCTGCTGTCATGCGTCTCGAGTTGGCGGTCGCCCTGAACCCGGAAGATCCGGACTCACAAGCGCAACAAATCCAGGCCCAGGATCAGCTCAACGGCATTCTCAAGTCGTACGGGCGGATTGAAATCAATGTGCACCCGCCCCGGATCGCCGGGCTGATTCGGTTCAAGATGCCGTTTCCACAGCAAGAGGTCCAGACCATCCTGGTGGCCCGTCAAACGGTGCTCGATAGCGGCAATTACCGCGGTCTCTTGCCCATCGGTGATTACATGATCGACGGCGAGAAGTTCAAGGTGGTGGCCTCCGATGTCTGGCAAGAGATCACGGTGGAGTAAGCCTCGCAGCCTCAATGAGGGCTGCGTTGTCGGTCGCCGTGGCGTAATGAAGCCACTTGGGCGCCTCCCATTCTACCCGGGGACGGTCGTCGGTGTTCAACCAGCCAGTGCCGCCCAGAGCGCGGACTTGGTTAGGGCTGAGGACGGGTTGGATGGGCAGCATGTCGGGGAGGGTTCCGCGACCGCCGATAAGCAGCACGTCCGAGCCGGGAATGGTTTCGAACAGGTAGGCATTGGGGAACACGGCGTTAAATGTGCGGATGACGCCGCGAAACTCGTCGGGGCCCATGCCATACAGCTGCACCCACTGACAGAAGACGCCATCGTCGGTGAGGCGTCGGCGAGCGATGTGCCAATACTCCTCGGTGAACAGGCTGGAAACACCGGTAATCCATGGGTTGCTGGGCTCGCTTATGATCACGTCATAGGGGTCTCCGCCGCGACGTAGCACTGCCCGGGCGTCTTCGATGATCAAGGTGGTACGTACATCGTCGAGGGGGGCGCCGCTGTAGTCATCGAAGAAGCGCGAGGCCTCGATGACCGCTGGTTCCAGCTCGACGACGGTGAGCTTGTCGGCGCCGCTGTCCAACACGGCGCCCGCGGTGATTCCCGAGGCCAACCCGACCACCAAGACGTCTCTCGCCACCCCGTGGATTGCCATAGGGAGGGTTCCCGAGAGGATCTGTGTGGGCATATCGTCGCCGGTGCTGGCGTCGACCTTGCCGTTGATGGAGAGCCACAGGTTGCCGGTCTTCGTGGACTGGCCCACGGCGACAGCGCCGGTTGTACCGTGGTTGTAGTAGCGCAGCTCCCAACCCTCATCGGCGAAGCTGCGGATGGCCCGAGGAGACGTGTCGGAGAAGTCGGACACGCGGAGATGGATACCCACGGCGTACAACTTGGCGTCCCAGGCGGGCACCAAGACGGCGACGAGCAACGCGGGTAGGACGGGCAGCGGCTTACGTAGAACCGCGAGGGAGGCGAGGGCGGAGACGCCGGCGAACAGGAAGACGGCCCCCCGAACTTCGAGGACGGGCAGGGCCCACAGACCGGCCAGCAAGGAGCCCGCGATGCCACCGGCGGTGTTTGCCGTGTACAAGGGGCCCGCTTGGGACTCCAGCTGGGTGCCGAGGGCACGAATAGCAAGGGAGAAGGCCATGCCTGACGCGATGGGAGCGCCGCCCATGAGCACCGTTGCGACGACGGCAGCGCCCCAGCGCATACCCGCTGGGCCGGCAATGTCATAGATTTCAGCGACCAAATAGGGCAGCTGGCCCCACAGCGAGCAGCCGACGAGCGAGAAGAACGTCAGCGCCGCCAGGCTGTAACCGAGGCCAGACATCGGTTCGTTTGGCCATCGGCGGCCGATCCAGGCGCCCACGGCCATCGTGGCCAGGAAGGTGGCGAGCACCAGGCCGATGGTCTGCACGGTGGCGCCTAGCGCGACTGCGGCGAGGCGCATCCAGACGACCTCTAGTCCAAGGGCAGTGAATCCGGCGGCTGCGGAGGCGGCCAGGATGACCCACGGCGACGAGGCCAAGCTGGCGACGGCTGGTGCGGGTGCCTTTTCGGAGAGGGGTGTGGTGTGGGTGGCGACGATGGCCAGCAGCAGCCCAGTGCCGACCAGGGCGTACTCGGTGCCCCGCACCCCAAGGTTGGGGAGCACGAAGAACGTGGATCCGGCGACGCCCAGGACGGCCCCGGTGGTGTTCGCGGCGTACAACCGAGAGGCGAGGGCAGGTGACGCGCCTTGGGCGAGCAGCGGCCAAGTCGCTCCGAGGGCGGTGGCGGGCGGGGCCAGCAGCAGGAACGCCACCCCTAAGTTTGCGAAAGGCATGGCGTCGAGAAGCCACGGGAAGCAGAAAGCCCACAGCGCGGCCGTGGCTTCGAGGATGGCGTAGCTGCGCGGTCCTCGGGCGCCGCGAGGCAGGTATTTCGCCAGCGCGCCGCCCATGGCGAGGCCACCCATAAATGCCGCCACCACAATTGCCGACGCTACGGCGCTACCACCTAGGACTAAACCCAGTCGCCGAATCCATACGGCTTCGTAGCCCAGGCTGACGGCTCCAGAAGCGAGCAGTAGAGCAGTCCAGAGGGCATCGCGGCGGGCTTGCGAGGATGGGATGGATTCAGTCACGGCGCGATTGTGCCATCCTGGGTAGCGGAGGATCTCTATTGCTGTTCGCGCTCACCAATCTTGTCTGCTTCGGTCAGGCACATGCCCAAGCAGTTCAACCTGGCTTCGACGCCCATGGTTTTCACCTGGCGGCCCACGACGGCGACCTTCGCGACCCTCTTCTAGTCCAGCGGCCCGGCCCATTTTCCCAGGGAGACCTTTTCTTCTCGGGACTGGGTGAATACGCGAAGTCCCCGTTGGTGCTGGTGTCGACAGCAGAGTTTGGCGGCCAGGTGATCGAGACGCCGGTGCTCGACAATGTGGTTGCCATGAATCTGTCTGCGGGCATCGCCGCTCACGATCGGTTGCGCTTCGACCTCACCGCGCCCTTCTACGTCGTCACCGCCGATCCCCTCGAAGGTACACAGGGACCCACCATGGGAGATGTTCGTTTGGCGGCCATGCTGGTCGGGCTACGTCCGGATCATATCGCCGGTGGAGGCGGCCTCGGCGTAGCGGTGATTCCCCACATCGACCTCCCCGTGGGTACCCCCGATCGCTTCCTGGGCCGAGCGGCCGTGGCGGGTGGCTGGAAGCTCTCCACCACCTACGAGCTCTCCGCGGTTACCTTCTCCGGCGATCTGGGCATGCAGATTAACCCTACGCTCGACCTCGAGAATCTCAACGGCTCCGATACCTTCCTCGCCGGTCTGGGAATAGGCGTGCTGGCGTCCGACCAAGTGGGCTTCACCGCCGAGGTCGTGGCCCAGCCGCCCCTCGACGCGCCCGAGAACCTCAGCTTCCCGGCCGAAGCCCTGCTCTCCTTGCGCTACAAAGACCCGGAAAACGGCAGCTACTGGACGTTTGGTGGCGCGGCCGGCCTCTCCGATGGTCCCGGCGTAGCGGCGTTCCGGCTGTTTATCGGTGCTGGTATCGCCAAACAAGAAGGGCCTCGTCAGGCCGATTTCGACCTTCTTGGGTCGTTCCGCAGCGCCGACCAATGCCCCGAGTCCCTCGAAGTCGTGAACGGCTGGAAAGACGACGACGGTTGCCCCGATACCCTGTCTGCGCTGGCGGTCGACGTTCGCTACAAACTCCAGCCGTGGACAGCGGACGCCACCATCACCGGCCCCGACGGCGCTCGCACCGAAAGGGTCACCCCAGACGGTCTTCAGCTAGACGCTGTTCCTGGGTCCCTCTGGTCTGTGGTCGCCTCCACCGACGCTTGTTTGGTCGGCGAAGGCGAAGCGACGGCCTCCGAGGGCGGCGCGGCCTTGGTCGTCAACCTGCGCCAAGTCTGGGATGCCAAGGTCCTGGTCGAAGTGCTCGGCCCCGACGACCAGCCCATCCCGGGGGCCACCGTGCTGTGGCAGAGCGACAAACCCACCTGCATCACCCAGGGCCAGGTGTTGGTCAGCCACGGCGGATCGGTCGAGCAAGACATCGGTCAAGGCACGCACCGCGTGGTGGTCACCGCGCCTGGGCACACAGTGCACGAGGAAGACGTTGACTTTGTCTCTGGCGAACACAAGATCCTCCAGATCCATCTCGACCGCACCCTCATCCGCGTCGACAAGAAGCAGATCGTTATTCTCGAGAAGGTCCACTTCGAAACCGCCAAAGCGGTGATCAAGTCCGAGTCCTTTGGTCTGCTGAACGAGGTCGCCGCCACGGTGGTCACCAACCCCGAACTGGGTCGGGTCGAGGTGGCCGGTCACACCGACTCTCGCGGGTCCGACGCCTACAACCAGACG
>JAACDH010000604.1 GCA_009936995.1 Rhodobacterales bacterium | reverse complement strand
GGTCGTAGAGCCCCACGGAAACATCCACTCCGAGACCATCCCCTTCACTCGAGTAAACCGGGTGGTCGAGGTGCGGATGGCGAAGATCCCCACCTTCTACGCATCATTTGGCGATTGGTTCGGCTGGCTATGCGCGCTGGTCGGCGGGGGAGCCCTGGTCTTGGCACCTTGGCGAAGATCGGCCAAGACCTCTTAAGAAGCCAACTCGGTAAGCATCTGGAGCAGGTCGCGGACTCGAAACGGCTTCGAAAGGACCCGGTCGGCGCCATGACCGTCGGGAAGCTGCGACCCCATGCCAGAAGAGAGCAGCACGCCGCCCACCATTCCTCGGTCTCTTAGCTCGCGAATAACCTGCCCACCTTGGCCGTCAGGCAGACCCCAATCCACGATGGCGAGGTCGGGCTGATCTTCGCGAATGATCCAGTTGATGGCCTCCGCCACACTGCTCACAGTATGAATATCGTAACCTTCACCCTGAAGAATCTCCGACCACAACTCGCAAAGATCAGGCTCATCCTCTACCAGCAGTACCCGTAGCATCGCCTCTCCTCGCTTCAAGGGTAGCACAGTTCAGTTGCAACAATACCCCAAACCACGCTATAGAGATGCCATGCTGGACCACCCTCACGGGTGTCGTCCCAAACAAACTAAACCCTCCCCCTGGTGTCGTTCTTTTGGACGACGAGGAGCCCGGGGGAGGGTCTTCATTTGGAACTCCCGAAATTTCCTGGGCGTGTAAACACATGTCACGCTCCGGTCATTCGTCCGCGATCCAGTTGACACCACCCCCGATCAGCGCGTACCTTACTCATACGGATTATTTCCGCAACGTTCTGACGGTCCCCCTTGCTGGCATCACACCTGGCATATTCTTGCGTCTCCTCCATCTCTAGCGGTGGGTTATTGGCGGGGGGGACTCTCGGACACGCTGCTGGCTCCAATGCCCCGGTGTGCAACTGCCCGCAACTGGACGCATCATGGAACGCCACATTCAATTCACGGACGGCGCGCTCGCGCTGCTCGACCAACGGGTATTGCCCCGCGAAGATACCACCATTCTGTGCCGCGACGCGTCCGAGACCGCCAACGCCATTCGAGACATGGTGGTCCGAGGTGCACCCGCCATCGGCATCGCCGCGGCGTACGGCATGGCCCTCGAAGCCAAGTTGGGCGGCAACCTCGACGCCGCCCGCGATGTTCTGCTCGCCTCCCGTCCCACGGCGGTCAACTTGCGATGGGCTGTAGAGCGCATGCTCGCGGTTCCCACGGACCGCTGGATCGACGAGGCCATCGCCATACACCGCGAAGATATTGCCATTAATCACGCCATGGGCGACGTCGGCGCCGCAACGCTGCCAGCCAACGCCACGATCATGACCCACTGCAACGCCGGCGCGCTCGCCACCGGCGGCTGGGGAACCGCGCTCGGCGTTATCCGCTCCGCCGTGCAGATGAAGGGCATCAAGCGGGTGTATTCCTGCGAAACGCGTCCCTACCTTCAGGGCGCGCGACTTACGGCCTGGGAGCTCGACCAAGACGATATCCCGGTCACCTTGATCACAGACAACGCCGCGGCGGCCGTCCTCTCAACGGGGCGAATTGACGCAGTCGTGGTGGGCACAGACCGCGTGGCCGCCAATGGCGACACCGCCAATAAGATCGGCACGCTGGGGTTGGCTATTCTCGCTCGACATTACAAGGTGCCGTTCTATGTGGCCATGCCCTTGAGCACACTCGATCCAAGATGCCCCAATGGAAGTGGTATTCCCATCGAACAGCGATCAACCGACGAGGTCCGTGGACACGCTGGCATCGTATGGGCGGCCGACGTCGCGATCGAAAATCCGGCCTTCGATGTGACGCCCGCCGAGCTGGTCACCGCGTGGTTCACCGAAGAGGGCGTGTGGTCACCGCGTGGCAGCTGAACGCATCCCGCGATAGTATGAACTAGACCTTTCCTGGTCGAAAGAGGCTACTCACCATGATCTCACCAGCATTCATCGGCGGACTCGGTCCCATGGAGTTGGGACTCGTCTTGGTCCTTGTGCTCATCCTTTTTGGCGCGGGCAAGCTCCCACAAGTCTTCGAGACCTTCGGTAGTGCGGTCAAAAAGTTCCGTGACGCCCAGCGCGAAGATCCCATCGACGTCAGCCCTCCCGACCAGATTTCCCACGGAATGGGCGTGGCCGAAGTGCAAGAAGTCAAAGAGCGCACTCACGCCGAGTAGTCGCGCCCTCGTACGCCACTGCACCACACCGCTTCTACCCGCGGCGCTCCCAAGTATTGAATGAGTGAAGCGGGTTTTGCTGGTTCGCCAGCCGGTGGCCGAACCAAGACGAGGTCAGCGGGACCGCCCACTCGGATTCGGCCCAGATCGGGTCGTCCCAGCGCATCTGCCCCCACCGCGGTGATACCCAACAACGCCTCGGAGACGGTGAGTCCCATGGTGACGCAGGCCAACGTCGCGCAGGCCCAGAGGTTGTCGACCGGAGACGAACCCGGATTGAAGTCAGTGGCCACGGCCATGGGCACGCCAGCTTCGCGGAGCAGAGCCACTGGAGGTGGTGGGTCTTTGAGGTAGAGCATGGCCCCCGGCAACAATCCGGCAATGGTCCCGTGCTTGGCCATGGCCGCCACGCCCGCTGGGTCCAAGCGCTCGAGATGGTCGGCGGAGAGCGCTCCGATTTCGGCGGCCATCTTCGCGGCCCCGGTAAACGCCACCTGTTCCGCGTGAATCCGAACGCCGAGCCCCGCGGCTTTACCGGCGGATAGAATGGACCGTCCCTCATCGACGGTGAAGGCACCACGGTCGACGTAAACATCGATAAAATCAGCCTCTGGAGCAGCCAGTGGGAGCTGCAGTTCGATGACCTCTCGCACGTAGCCAGCACGGTCGCCGCGGTGCTCCAGCGGCACGGCGTGGGCACCCAGGAACGTTCGCATCACTCGAACGCCGGCTCCCTCGCCGGCGATCTTGGCAGCCCGCAGCAACTTCACCTCGTGCGCAGGACTGAGGCCGTAGCCGCTCTTCACCTCGACCGTGGTCACACCGAACTTACGCATCCGGACCAAGCGCGCCATGGCCGTCATCGCCAGCGCCGCTTCATCAGCGGCGCGGGTGTTGCGTACGGTCGACAAAATACCGCCACCTCGTTCGAGGATCTCGCTGTAATGCACGCCCGAGAGGCGCTCTTGGAATTCCTCGGCCCGACGCCCCGCCCACACCGAGGGCGTGTGACTGTCCACCAACCCCGGGAGCATCAGGCAATGACGGCCGTCCACCCGGTTTGGGGCCGTTGGCGCCCCAGAGGATGGGCCCATCCACACCACGCGATCCCCCTCTAGGGCCACCGCGGCGTCGTGGATCACCCCCAAGGGACCCTCTCCTTGGGTCGCGTCCATGGTGAGCAGGGCGGCGATGTCGTGGACCACAACAGTGGGTTGCATGGTGCCTCCAGATGTCCAGAATATTGCGATGAGGGCCACCGTCGAGGTACCGGAGAGTATGTTCTTCTGGCTCGCCCTTCTATTTCTAACCTCTGCCTACGCAGAACCCATCGTCCTCAGCGGCTTCGACCGGGTGTATGTCGACGTGAACACGATAGAATTGCGTCCATCTCTACCCGACGAGGCTCAAGCAGCGCGCCTCGAGCTCACCAACCCGCACAGCACCCGGGTCACCGTCCAAGTGGATGGCGTCGTGTTGGGCGAGCTGCTCCCCCGGGCAAAAGCCACCGTCTTCCACGTTGCTGCGGGGGACTACACCATCGTATGGGCCCTGGCCTCTGACCTGCGACGCACGCGAACGGTGCACACCCAGCCGGCGATTCCTCATGCAAAGTAGGCTCGTTATCGCCGGCTTCTTCCTGCTGCACGGCTGCAATACCACCTGTACCGGGCCCGGCTGCGAAGACGCCTACACCAACGGCGGCGTCGATCTGGTCCTGGGCGGAACCGATCTGTTCGGCTCCACGATCCTCGATCCGACCTCGCCCAACTGGATCGGCGACGACGCTCAGGGCACAAACTGGTCCGTGGCCGCCTCCGAGGGGTTCGTATGGATCGGCCAACCCAACCTGTCACGGGTCATTCGGGTACCCAGCACAAGCGACGGCGCGCTGCCTGCCTCCCCACTAGAGTGGACGGGTACCACTTCATTCGGGGCGGCTATCGCCGTGGCCGATCTCGACGCAAACGGCGTCATGGACCTCATTGTAGGTGACCCGGACTTCGACCTGGGCGCGGGCGGCGTGTTTGTGTTCATGGACGCGGCAGCCAGCTCTGGAACCACCGATTTCACAACTGCTACCCGCAAAATCGTTGGTTCATCGCCAGCAGATGCGCTGGGCGGCAACATCGCAATCTGCGGGGACATGAGCGGAGACAACTTACCCGAAGTCGCCTTTGGAGCCCCATCATTTGGCGCCGGATCTCCCCCGCTCGACACGGTGCCAACGCTCGCTGGCGTGGTGTTTGTCCTAGACTCCACGCTGTGGGCCACAGCCCTGCCGCAGCCAGAGCTCACCGACGTTGGCACCGCTTACTGGGGCGAACTGTCTGGCGATGGTGCGGCAACGGCGGTCCACTGCAAAGGCGACGTCACCGGTGACCGGGTGCCGGATCTGATTGTCGGCGCGCCGTGGCACAACGACGCGACTGGAGCGGAGGATATAGCCAGTGGCCGCGTCTATGTCGTCGCGCCCGAAATCACGTCGACTACCCGGGTATTGCCGCCCAGCCAGGGGCTCATAGACGCGGCCGCCTTCGTGCTCAACCCACCCAGCGACGGGGAGTGGTTCGGCGCGGCCTTGGTGACCCTCGATCTGGATGGCGAACAGCCCCTAGAGCTGGCGGTCGGGGCGCCCGGCTACAACCTAGGAGCCGGACGGGTACGCGTCTTCGAGGGGCAAGAACTCCAAGCCGGACTGGGTAAAACCCTCGTGGTCATCCGCAACGCGACCGACGCCCCCAATCACTTCGGGCGCACCCTGGGCCAAGGCGACCTGGACGGCGACGGACGGCCAGACTTGGTGGTCGGCGCACCCGACTGGCAGGACGGGGGCAACGGCTACGATACCGGCCGCGTCTGGATGTGGAGCGGCGCGGCGAGTCAAACATGGGGTCCGCAATTGACCGTGCCCTCGGCCTCGTGGGAAGGCAGCGGAGGGGCCCCCTTCCACCGGGTCGGGCGCGGTCTCCAGATCGCCGACACCAACGATGATGGCATCGACGACCTGCTGCTACCCACCGCCACCCAGCCACAGTAGCCAGCGAAAACCAGAATGCGTGTTATGTCCCGCCCACCCCAAAGGCGCCCCATCCTAGGGCGCGAAAAACGGTTGGTGTGGCCCCATGACCAAGAAACGCGGACAGGGTCTGGGACCGGTCCTCCTCACAGTCGTGCTCGATCTGGTGGGCTTCGGCCTGGTCATCCCGCTGCTCACGTTCTACGCCGAAGACTACGGAGCCACGGCCATTCAGGTCGGCCTGCTAATGGCGTCATATAGCATCGCCCAATTCCTCTTCGCGCCGTTCTGGGGTGCCTTATCAGACCGAATGGGGCGGCGCCCCGTCATGCTCGCCAGCATCGCCGGAACCACGATCTTCCTCGCCGCCTTCGCGGCCGCCGACTCTCTGGCCATGCTGTTCCTGTTCCGCACGCTTCACGGCGCCTCCGCGGCGAACATCAGCACCGCTCAAGCCTACGTGGCCGACATCACCGACAAAGACAGCCGCTCCAAGGGAATGGGCCTCATCGGCGCCAGCTTCGGCATCGGCTTCAGCCTAGGTCCCTGGATCGGCGGCGAGCTCTCGGTCTACGGACTCTC
>JAACDH010000603.1 GCA_009936995.1 Rhodobacterales bacterium | reverse complement strand
GGTGAACTGAAAGGTGGCCGAGACGCTGCCATCGGCGGACGCGCTGGCGTCGAGGGCGACCAGGTTGGGCAGGTTGCAGTCCGTGACCTTGAGGGCGCGGTTCTCGTTATCCCCTTCCCAGGCGGTGTACACGTCTGGCGGCACGTCCTCCCAGACCTCGTCCTCTACGAATTTATGGGCGTAGATTCCGGGAATGAGTGAGCCAAGCGAGGCCCGCCAGACGCCGTCGACCGAGGTCATTGGCTGCGGTTCCCAGTTGTTGAAACGACCGGCGATCGACACCTGTGCCGCCGAAGACGTGTGCTGAACCCAGACTTCGCAGCTGCGAATGGGGCTGTTGTCTTGGGTGGTGGGGATGGTGGTATTCTGCGTAGAGGTGTTCGTGAACTCGGTGTCATCGGAGTCTTTTTGGCAGGCGCTCAGCGCGAGCAGGGCAACCAGAGGGAGAGTTCGTAGCATCATTAGATCCGCGTAGATTTAGCCATGTTAGGGCAGTTTCGGGGTGTTGTCGACAGTCGATGAACGGAGAAGAGCGTGCGACTTTGGGTCTCGATGGGGCAACGAGCAGGTGGAGATGCGCGGGCAGCCCTGCGTCCAGTGCTGTCCGAGGTTGATCTTCAGAGCGGAGAAGTAACCCGGGAACTCGCCCTGGAACCCGATCCTGCATGGGGTTCCGGACCTCATTTCGACGATGAATGCACGGCGCCGTCGATGCTCATTCAGGGCGTCCTGCTGCAGCCCACCCACACGGCGATTTGGTGGATTTGTCCCGACAGCTGGGCCGCCATTGATCGCTTCTCACACCCCTTGCTGCACAGCACTCACTCGGCGGTGGCCCGTCCAGGGGGTGGCTTTGCGGTGAGCTGTGCGGGAACCGACTCTATCCTCGAGTTCGATGGCGTCGATCAGTTGGTGGCCCACCATTGCCTGCGAGACGGCGATTTTTCGGATCATTTCGACTTGAAAATGGACTTCAGAACCGCAGAGCACAACGCCTATAAACCCCATCAGCATCATCCGAATCACGCCTTCTACGTGGATGGCCAGCTGTGGGTGACCTGTTTCGAGACCCAGCGCGCGTTTGCGGTGCACCATCCCGATCGCTCGGTGACGTTTCCCGAGGGAATGCCCCACGACGGCCCGGTCCAAGAGGGCAGGATGTGGTTCACCACGGTGTCAGGCCAGGTGATCGGCGTGAATCCGCAGACGCTGGAGCGCGAGGTGGAGATCGATCTGAACGCCCTGTGCGACACGCGCCAGATGCTGGGCTGGTGCCGGGGAGTTGCGGTTCGCGGCGATCGGATGTGGGTGGGCATGAGTCAACTGCGCAGCACCACCCACCTGGAGGTACTTCGGATCTTGCTGAAGGGCGAGGCCGGTCGGAAGCGTCCAACTCGGGTGATCGAGCTCGACTGGAAGCAGGGCAGAGTCCTTCGCGAGATCGAGCTGGGCAACGACGCTGGCGGCACCATATACGGGGTAACACTGCTTTGAGGTTGGGCGATGCCCGTGTCGTGCCGAGGACGGCTGTCCGAACCGGGGGTGTCACCTACGGTCACGACGCGAGGGTGACGGTCGCGCTACGATTTGAGGGCGTCTACCAGGGCCAGGATCCCGTGTCCCACCGCTTGATCAATCGGCCTGCCATGTGCAAGCTCCGCGGCGATGTAGCTGGCCAACGCACACCCCGTTCCACGGAAGCTTCCCGGTACGCGCTCGTGGTCGTAGCCGACCTCCTCTTCGTCGAAGAACAGCACGTCTTCGATGAGGTCTTCTCCTTCATCGCCGCCAGTGACGAGCACCGCGCAGGGCATGGCTTCAGCCCAATCCTCGATGGGTGCACCGGACGCCAAGACCTTGGCCTCGGCGACGTTGGGCGTGAGCAACGTGACATATGGCAGCAGCGACCAAAGGGCAGCGATGCCGTTGTCGTCGAGGAGTTGGCCACCGGATGTGCTGACGAGGACGGGGTCGACCACAACGGGTGGCGGATTGTCGAGGCTGCCCAGCCAAGCGGTGAGCCCGTGAACATGTGGGGCATCAGTGAGCATGCCAACCTTGATGGCATCGATAGGACCTGCTGCCTGTAACTGGGCGAGGAAACTTTCTTTGCCGGTACCCTCGATGTGCGTAACCCCCTGATCCGTTTGTGCGGTAACAGCCGTGAGGGCGATGCGGGCAGAGACCCCCGCGCGTTCGAGGGCGCGTAGGTCGGCGGCGATGCCAGCCCCACCACTGCTGTCGCTTCCCGCGATGACTAAGACAGTCTTCTTACCCATGGTGGTGTGTTCCCGTTGTCTTGTGGATGATGACGGCCCGTCCGATCAACGAGTCGTCGAGTTCTTTAAACGGGTCGGTGAGCTCGATGCGGGGGCCCACACCTTGGACCAGCCGGACACCGGCGTCCGTGTATACGAAACCC
>JAACDH010000602.1 GCA_009936995.1 Rhodobacterales bacterium | reverse complement strand
TGAGATTTCAATCTAAAGTAAGGAAAAAAAAGGGGGGGGGGGAGTTTAGCGAATTAATGAGAAGAGATTTTGGCCTTGGCCTTGTGCGCTCATCTGTAGGACGGCTTGGTAGGAGGATTGCACCTGCGCCAGCCTGGAGTAGGCCTCTGCTGGGTCGGCGCCGACCAAGTCGGAGAGTCGCGATTTCAGTTCCGAGCCGAGACTCTCGGCCATTACTTGTGCGTCGTCTGCGTCGATGAAGTCGTAGCCGGCTCTCTGCCGGCTCTCGATGAGGTCCTCGCTCGAAGTGTGAAGTCCAGGCAGTTGCGCAGCGACGTCTGCGCCCGTACCTGTGCGAAGAGCATCGGCAAGATCCGTCAGCGACTGAAGAGCAATATTAAAAATTGTGGATCCGTCGTAGCCGGTGGTGACCCAGTTGTTGGTTCCGATACGGCTAGTCGGTTGCTCATTATCACCGCTATAAGTGCCATCTGGAATGGAGAAGGGTACGTTGTCGTAGTCTTTTCCGGCGAAGACATAGCGGCCTGCGACCTCGGTGTTCGCGAGATTGATCATCTCCTGAAGCAAGCCGTCTATCGACACTGCGGCGGTCTGACGGTTGTTGGCGTTGTGCGTATCTGAGGAGAAGGTGACCGCGATCTCAAGGGCTTTGGTGACCACATTGGCGGCTTCAGCCAGCGTGGTGTCGACCGTCGAAAGCAACATTTTGGCGCTATCCGAGTTCTCCATATACTGGGACTGATCGCGGACCCCATCCTCGAGGCCATAGATCTCGGGCCACAAATGGGGCGCGTCGGACGGATCGTTTACCGACAGGCCGGTCATGGCGGTTTCGGTGGCTTCGGCGACCGCCGATTTGGCGTCGCTGATGTACCGCATCGTACGATCTTGCTGGAGCGCTGGCCCCAGGCGATTTGTAATCGATGTCATATGAGCTCCATCAACGTGCCGAGCAGCTGGTCGGCGGTGGCGATTACCTTTGCGGAAGCTTGATAGGCTGTCTGGTAACTGATGAGGTTGGCGGCTTCTTCGTCTAGGTCGACGCCGTGCAGGCTCTTGGACAGGGAGTCGAGATCGGCGATGACAGCGTTCTGCCGATCGGCGGTGTTTTGGGCGCCCGC
This sequence comes from Rhodobacterales bacterium, assembly GCA_009936995.1. Classification (GTDB taxonomy): domain Bacteria; phylum Myxococcota_A; class UBA796; order UBA796; genus JAACDH01. The sequence continues at coordinate 2,065 of JAACDH010000602.1, read as the reverse complement.
GAGGTCGGCGCCTACTCGGCTGGTGAGGGACGAGAGGAAATCGGAGGAGGTCCGGGAGCCAAACAGGGCGACGTCTTCGATGGCGATGAGCGCCTCGAGGTTGGTGGCGTCACCGGCGAAGGCCGTAGGGTCGCCCGAGAAGGCAAGTAATTCTGGATCGGCTGCCACCACCGCGTTGAACGTGATGGAGGCGGCCTCGGCGCCGACTGTGTACGAATATAGGTCTTGACCCACCGTGCCATCACGCGCAAAGCCGGCGTTGTGCTGGGTATTCATGGCATCGGCGAAGGTCATAGCGAAGTTGTTGAGGTCGTCGACGTAGCCATCTACGGAGGCTCGTGCGTCGAGGTGGCCCTCTATGGTGCCTCCGACCGCTCCGGTGACATCTGCTCGGCCATTGTCGACCGCGACGGTAATTTTCGGGGCGCCGCCAATGGGCTGTTCGAGGTAGAGCTTTCGGGCCTCTTGGCCGGAGACCACCGCATGGCCACCCACAAAGACCGTAGCCGAACCATCCGCCTCGAAGTGGGTGGTGGAGCCAATAAGCTCTGCAGATTGGCGAAGGAGGAGGTCGCGCTTGTCGGCCAGGTCACCCGCTTCGAGGGAGCCGCCACCCGTGACAATCTGTTGATTGAGCGTCGCGATGTCGTCGAGAACATCGTTCACATCGAGGACATTGGCATCCAGTCTACCGATAAAGAGATCTTTGGCCTCGCCCAGGGCTTCGGTGGTGCTGTTGAGGCTGTCGGCCAATGCAGTACCGGTCTGAATGACATCGGCGCGGAGTCCACCGTCGGCGGGATTGGAGGTGCTCTTGTTCAAGGCGTCGAAGAAGGCTGCGAGCGACAGCCGGCCGCCGCTTACTGAGGTCTCGTCGAACCAGGTCTCCACGACTTGGAGGTCGCCGCCGAACGTGTTGGCCGAACTGGCGATGCCGGACTGAGCGATCTGCTGGGTGGCGAGTAGAAAGTCGGCGCTACGGTTGACGCTGTCGACGTTGACACCAGTGCCAATCCATACGCCGTTGCGTTGAAGGGGGCTGCTGATCGACAGATCTACGTCACGACGCGAATAACCAGGGGTTAGTGCATTTGTGACGTTGTGTGAGGTGGCCGAGATACTCTGCTGGGCCGCTTTCAGGCCGGTCATTCCCGTCTGAAGCGAATTCAACAGAGACATGGACTACCTCCCTTTGGGTTTGGGTGCGGGATTTGTGCCACTGGACATCCGACCTGCTCGGCCATAGGTGGCCACGGGCTGCGCCGGAAACAGTGGACTGAGTGCCTGAAGGACCAGGCTGGAGATGCGCTCGAGGCGATGTTCTATCTGTCTAAGCGCTTGAAATTCTTCGGAGATACTGGCTTTTGTGGTGTCGTCTAGCGGTGTGCTCTCTAGGGCGATCCGTAATTCGAATAGTCGGTCTCCCCGCATCTCAACGAGCTTGGCGAGCGTAGGACTATCCAGACTTTTAGCGGCCTCCAACATGCGTTCGGTTACCTGACGAAGGTCCCGAGCGATCCGAAGTGCCTCGTTGGCGTCGGCCGCTCCGTCGGACTCCATTACAGATCCGCCAACATACTGTCCATGACCTGGTCCACGTCAACGTTGGATTCGAAGGTGCCTGCATTGATCTGTAAACTAACGTCGTTGACCAAATCCTGGCGAAAGGATGCGGGCTTGGCGCTATCTCGGACGGAACCCAAGAACGCTGCGTCGGAGGACAGCGTGACCCGATCTGTTCGAGGCGCCTCACGAGAGTCAGCAGCACGTGCCGACCCCGGTTGGTCGCTGATTTGGTTTAGGGGTGTGTTCGAGGTGATTTTCATCATGCTACCCTTGGGTCTCCCTTGGGTATCGGCACCGTCCTTCTCAATATTTAGAGCTTTCTGTTAACTATCTCCATTGGATCAATGGAAATTCCATTTTTCTGTGCTTCGAAGTGGAGATGATCACCGGTGGCGCGACCGGTGTGGCCCACTGATCCGACGATCTCCCCTGCCTGAACTCGCTGTCCTTTGGCTACCTTCAGCTCGGAGCAATGGGCGTATCGGGTCTGTAGTCCATC